>JBCKPM010000028.1:0-21620 GCA_038901675.1 Usitatibacteraceae bacterium
GGTGCCGTCAGCCTCGTCAGCGGCAAGTTTGTCCGTTCGATGTGCGCGACATTCGATGCGGTGACGTTCGAAACTTTCCTCAAGAAGTTGCTTCGGCATCGCACGCACGGAAAACGCATGGTGATCGTGCTCGACAACGCCCGATACCACCACGCAATCCTGTTGGCGCCTTTGCTCAAAAAATACCGCCAAGTCCTGACGTTGCTATTCCTGCCGCCATACAGTCCGCAACTGGCTCCAATCGAAAGGGTTTGGAAATTGACTCGTCGGATGGCGACACACAACCGCTTCTTCGCCACCCTCGGCGAAGTGCTTGTCGCAGTCAACATCTGCTTCGACCGCTGGCAAAAACCCAACCATGTGTTGCGTCGATTATGCGGCATTATTTAAGACGCTATGTTTAGTTCAGTCGAGCGCGACCCCTGACAGGTTCGCATTGACAATCGCAACGTCGGCGCGGGTGTTGGCGAGCATAGGCAGGCTAAACTCCTGCCATGCAGGATTTCTGGATTGATTCAGGCTTCAATCACCTCGAACGCAACGACCATGGCTGGTTGCGCGTCACGCCCGGCTACATCCGATCAATGCTGATGCGTCCGGAATTGGCTCCCATCGCTGCGTCCGGCCCGAATGAATGCCGTCTTCACGCCGAGCTGATGGAAGCACCCCTGCAGGCGGTCTCGATCGATGCCATCGGTGCCATCGAAGACGCTGACACGCGCGAAAACTACGTGCATTTTCTGCGACTGCGAAAAATGCTCACCGATGCGCTGACGGTCGAGCGCTTTTACCTGCGTGCGTTCACCACCGGAAAAATTGATTTTCCGCCGGTGTTCACTGACATGGCCGCCCACGCCATCGTCCGTGGGTTGCTCGATAGCGAGCAGGATGCAGATAACGTTTACGCGGTGCGCGCCGGCGAAATGTTTTTCCGTCGCCAGCGTGTCTCGACTGAAAATGCCCGCGTCCTGAGCGCTGACGCGGAGACAATTCAAGTGTTTGCCGACTCTGGCGGCTTTGGCAATCTCGGCAGACTGTTTGCACAGCAGGGCACACCGATGCGAACGCTCAACATGGATGTCCTGTCACACGAAAACGCGCAGCTCTACTGGTTCTCCGAAAACCGCTATCGCTATGTGCTCGACCTGACCCACGGCACGTCCGGGCTCGATGCCTTGGCTGACTTGCTGGCGCGTTGGGTGACGCATTTTTTCGGTGTCGCAGTGACGGTGACCGCGTTGCCAAAAATCGAAGATGCGTCATGGCGCTGGCACATCGGGCTCGATGTCGAGTCGAGCGCAATTTTGAACGACATGTATCAAGGCCATGTGGTGGACGAAGAGCGACTGCGCCGCCTCATCGGCTTGTTTCGGCTAGACTTTCATGATCCACAAGACATGCGTGCCGATGTTGCGGGTAAACCGGTGTATCTTGGACTCGCGATCGATAGTGAGCACGTCGTGAAGTTAAAACCACAAAACCTGTTGAGTAATTTGCCACTAACGACGAAGAACTAAACTGGCGCACCTCGTGCCGTCACGATCGCGTGTGCCGCACCCTCCATTTTTCACACTGTGAATCCATGAAAACATCCAGAGATCATCCCGCCGTCGAAATGTTGCGCAGCGAAATCGAACTGATGGTCTCGGATCGCGATGCGCTGTTGCGTGTGGCGGGTGCCGCAGCAAAATTTGTCGAGAAAGTGAACATCGCTCGCCTGCCGGTGTCGGCAGTGCCGCTGGCCGAGGCGCTCGCGACCAGTGTCAACGCGTTATCAGAGGACAGCCTGCGCGAAGCACTCAGCGCCATCAAGCGGCGCTGAGCGCGTCGCGTCGGACAAAGCGTCGGAATCGCCCGCATGACTCGTCGCATCGTCCATCCGGCGGATCTGGTGGTGCCCGCCCACTACCAGCGTCGCGCAAATCGCTTTACCAAGTGGTTTGGCAGGACGCTGATGCGGTTGTGGGGATGGCGCTTCGAAGGCGCACTTCCAGATGTGCCAAAGGTGTTGGTGAGCGTCGCGCCGCACACCAGCAATTGGGATTTCGTGATTGGTGTCGCGGCGCTGTTCGCGCTCGATCTCAAAATATCGTTTCTTGGCAAACACACCCTGTTCAAAGGCATCTTCGGCGACATGATGCGCGCCATCGGTGGCATCCCGGTCGATCGATCCAAACCCAGCGGCGTGGTCAACGACTGTGCACAGGCGATTCGACAGGCTGACCGGATTGTGTTTGCGATGGCACCAGAAGGAACGCGACAACTCGACAAGGGCTTCAAGACCGGCTTCATCCACATCGCGCATTCGGCCGGCGTTCCGATTTGTCTTGCCTACTTCGACTTTGACCACAAGGTGGTCGGTTTCGGGCCATTGTTCCAACCGACGGGCGACGCCGCGGCCGACATCCAGCACATCACCGATTACTATCGCAACATCCATGGGTGCTACTGGAAGGACTGGCAGCGTGCGACATCCTGATCCTGGCGATGCCGCACCCTGGATAAGGCTCGCAGGTTTTTTCTCTTTTTGGCCGGGTCGCGACGTCACGCGATTGACGTCAAGGCCGTGGGGCGGCAAGCTAGGGAGGGTCTGATCAAGTTCATTCAATCCATCTTGCGTCGATATTGAGGCGTCTACGTTGTTATGCTCCTCGTGCGGTAGCCCCGCTTTGCCCCTTCGTCGCATGCCTAGTAGCCGCCCCAATCTCACCACAACCTGAACCGAAGCAACTTAATCAGACCCTCCCTAGGCGATAATCGTCCGTTCGACATTGCTGAATTCCCTATTTTCCATTTGAGGACACGCTTGTGAAACGAATCAACCCAGTACTGATGCGCGCGGTCTTGCTCACCCTGGTTGCGGGTGCCGCGCCCGCCCTGCTTGCCCACGATGTCGCGCACCATGTTGCGCCCACTGCGCAGCGGGCGCCAGCGGTGGCGCTGATCTCCGGCATCGAACTCAAAAACATGGACCGCACGGTGCGCCCGCAAGACGACATCTACGCCTACACCAACGGGGGCTGGCTGAAAACCGTCGAGCTGCCGGCCGACAAATCCAGCCGAGGTTCGTTCGACGATTTGCGCGAAGCCGCGTTGGTCAATCTGCACATCATCATCGAACAGCAATTAAAAGATGCCAGCAGAGTCGCCCATTCCGAGGCGCAGAAAATTGCCGATCTGTATGCCAGCTTTCTCGATCAAGCGCGGCGCGACAAGTTGGGCATCAGGCCGCTGACAGGCGATCTGGCGCGCATCGATGCCTTGCAAGATAAATCGGCGCTCGCCGAGATGGTCGCCTCGATGAACCGCATGCGCGTAACAGCACCGGTGGGCATGGGCGTGGTGCAAGACGCCAAGGACGCGACGCAATACGTGGTGTCGGTGTCGCAAAGCGGTCTGGGCCTGCCGGATCGCGATTACTACTTGAACGAAACCGATGCAAAGATGGCGGATACGCGCGTCAAGTATCAGGCGCTGATCGAGAAAATGCTGACCGCCGCCGGTGACACGGACGCCGCCGCCAACGCCCGGGCCGTGCTGGCGCTTGAAACGGATATCGCACGCGGCCAATGGACGCGTGTGGAAAACCGCAATCCGGCCAAGACCTACAACAAGATTGAACTCGCCAAGCTGGCCGAGCTGGCACCCGGCTACGACTGGAACTTGCACCTTCGTACGGCGGGCGTGGAGGGCAAGGTCACGTCCGTGATCGTCGCCCAGCCGAGTTATCTCACCGCCTTCGCCAAGCTTGCCGATGCCACCCCGCTGTCGACATGGAAGGCGTATTTCAAGTGGCACCTCGTCAATCGCTATGCGCCGTTCTTGTCCCAATCATTGGTCGATGACAGCTTTGCCTTCAGCGGCACCTTCCTGCGCGGTGTGCCGGCCAACGAAGAAGCATGGAAGCGCGGTGTGCGGTTGGTTGATGGCGCGCTCGGCGATGCCTTGGGCAAGCTCTACGCGGCCAAACATTTCCCGCCAGAGCACAAGGCGCGCATGGAAAAGCTGGTCGCTAATCTGGTGACCGCGTTCGGCCAGAGTATTGATGCGCTCGACTGGATGAGTGAGGCGACCAAAAAAGAAGCGCGCACCAAACTCGCCGCGATGAGCCCGAAAATCGGCTACACCAGCAAATGGCGCGAATACGCGGCCATCACCATCGTCAAGGACGATCTCATCGCCAATCTGAAAAGCGTCAGCGCGGCCGAATACCAGCGCAACATCGGGCGTCTGGGCAAGCCGGTTGACCGCGCCGAATGGAGCATGACGCCGCAGACCGTGAACGCGTCCTACAACTCAAGACGCAATGAGATTACCTTCCCGGCTGGCATTTTGCAGCCGCCTTTTTTCAACGCGGCGGCCGATGATGCGGTGAACTACGGTGGTATCGGCGCGGTGATCGGCCACGAAATCGGCCACGGGTTCGACGACTCCGGGAGCCAGTCTGACGCGGTCGGCAACTTGCGTAACTGGTGGACGGCCGAAGACCGCGAAAAATTTGCCGCCAAGACGCGCGGCCTCATCGCGCAGTACTCGGCGTATTCGCCGATTGCCGGATACCATGTCAACGGCGCGTTATCGCTTGGCGAAAACATTGGCGACAATTCCGGTTTGGCGATTGCCTACAAGGCCTACAAGCTCTCGCTCGGCGGCAAGGATGGCTCCGTGATCGATGGCCTGACCGGCGATCAACGCTTGTTCATGGGCTGGGCGCAAGTCTGGCGCAGCAAGTCGCGGCCCGAGGCCATGATCCTGCAAATGAAAACCGGACCGCATTCGCCCGCACCGGTGCGCGGCTTTGCCACATTGCGCAACCAGCCGGGTTTCTATAGCGCGTTTGGGGTGAAAGAAGGCGACAAGATGTATCTGCCACCGGAGCAGCGCGTCACCATCTGGTAGGTTTGATACGCTAATCGCTATAGGGCATCTCTAAAAATTCACTGAAGCCGCGCTGGCGGCGTTGCAAAGCCGCTCAAAATGCGCATGTACACCATGACCACGGCGCTTTTTCGCGACTTTGCGCCTCGCCTAGAGGCGCCTACTTTTGGTGCCATCATCGGCTTGATTGAATTTTGTGAGGTACCCTATATCGAAACACAAGCATTGGCGAGCGTTTCCAAGCATAAATGCTTGTAAACGCGCGTCAATAAACGAGTTTCACGCAAAAATCAGTGGCGCGATGAACGCGAAGAAAAAACCGGTCGCGAACATCAATACTGAAATCACGTACATAACCGCTGACACGCGGCGCGCGCGCATACATACGGCGGACTGCGTCGCATCGGCCGGACACGGCAAGTTGCGCGCCCGCCACTGCATGACGCCAGCGGCCGCGAGCATCAGCGCGGCGACCGAGAACAACGGCGTCTTGTGTTCCGAGAGCCACACGATTTGCGGAAAGGTTGTGACCAGTCCCGCGAGTGCCGCACCTGCGCCGAGCGACACCAACAGCGCCGGTAACGCGCAACAGATCAGCGTACCGCTGCTGGTGAATAGCGACAGCAGCGAGGCTAGCGCGTTTTGTTTCAGCGCAGGGCCAAGTGCTGCGGTAGGGCGCAGGTTTTCGTCGATCATTTTTCGGTCTTGATCTTCTTGGTCAATACCTCAAACGCCTCGTCGCTGCGCGAGATGGATTTGACGGCGTAACCGGCCTCGGTGATTTCGGCCTTGATGGTCTCGTCGGCAATATCCTTGCCCTCTTTGAGGCCCACCAGTGCGACTTTTTTCTCCAGGCTGACAAACACCTTGTCGGTCGCGGCGTGAGCTTTCAATTTTTTCTCGACGCCTTGCGCGCAAAACGCGCAGACCAGGCCATCGAGTCCGATCTGGATGGTCTTGGTGGCAGCGAAAGTGGCAGACGACACGCCGAGCGCCACGGCGGTGGTGACGGCGAATGCGAATTTGTTCATGATGAATTCCTTCAATGTGAATGGGGATGGGGTTAGTAATTGATCATCAACATGAGCTGCGATTTGCGTCGCTCGGTCATGCCGATCTCAACCCAGACGTTGCGTTTAATCGATCGCGCTCGTGCATCAACGTGGCTGCGCCAGCAAAAGCAATCGGTTTGGCGTTGGCTGGCTGCTCGAATAACGCGGCGACGCTAATCGTCGTTAGCGCGGCGGCAGTGATGGCGGTTCGGGTGATGCGCATGGTTGCTCCTGAGGTTGATAAACGCGGGGCGCGTTGCAGCGGTGAGCCGGCACGATTTGCACGGCACTCAGGAGAGTTCAAATCCGCAGAATGGTATAGCGCTCGAACGGCGGGGTGGGTGGCGAAGGTTGCGCCGGAACGATGAGACCGGGCGCGTTAATCAACGCGAGTGCCGACAGTGCAATCGCCGGGCTGACCGCCTGCGTGATGATCGGTAAGGCGTCCGGTACCATTTAGCAGTGCCGCCGCCACCACGCCTGCGGTCAAGCGACGGCTCACGGTGCGGCGCGATGCAAGATCCAGAAAACGCTTCATATTCGAAATGACTCGAAAATTGGGTATCAGTTCAACTGGTATAGCACAAGGGTACCTCTAAAAATTCAATCAAGCCGATGATGGCAAGGCGCAAAGTCGCGAAAAAGCGCCGTATACACGTAGTACATGAGCATTTTGAGCGGCTTTGCAACGCCGCCAGCGCGGCTTCAGTGAATTTTTAGAGGTGCCCACAATTGAGTGCCAAAATGGTCTTCGCCAGTGTCCTTACATGGGCACGGCAATCACCTCAATCGCGCAAATAAGGGTACTCGAAATGGATGTTCGCTTCGACCGTTTTTACCGGCATGACGAATTTTCGCAAATTCTGCAGTGGTATGCCAAGCAACATCCAGACTTGCTGTCAATCGAATCCATCGGCAAGAGTTTTGAAGGGCGCGATATCTGGGTGCTGACCGCGACCAATACAAAGACCGGTCCGGCAGCCGACAAGCCTGCCTATTGGGTGGACGCCAATATTCACGCCAGTGAACTCGCGGCAGGCGCGGCAGCGCTCTACTTCATCAATAAGCTCGTGACGCAGTACGGCAAGCGCGATGACATCACGCGCTGTCTCGACACCCGCGCCTTCTACATTTGTCCACGCATGAATCCGGATGGTGCGGAATGGGCGATGCGTGATGCTGACAACGGCGGACCCAAACTCATTCGTTCGTCGACGCGTCCCTATCCGTTCGACGAAGAGGCCATTGACGGACTCGACATCGAAGACATCGACGGCGATGGCCGCATTCTGTCGATGCGTATCCCCGACGCTAACGGCAACTGGAAGTGTCACGAGGTCGAAAAGCGGCTGATGGTGCCGCGCGCGGCGGACGAATACGGCGGTGACTACTACCGCATGATTCCCGAAGGGCGCATGCGCGATTACGATGGCTACACGGTCAAGGTCAACAAGGACAAGCAAGGCCTCGATCTGAATCGCAATTTCCCGGCGGGCTGGCGACAGGAGTTCGATCAGTTGGGAGCCGGGCCCTATCCAACATCAGAGCCGGAAGTACGCGCGGTGGTGCACTTCATCGCGCATCACACCAATATCTCGGGTGGTCTCTCGTTTCATACCTGGAGTGGCGTGCTGCTGCGGCCGTTCGGTACGCAGGCTGACGAAGAAATGCCGGCTGAAGACTTGTGGGAATACAAACGCCAAGGCGAAAAAGGCACTGAAATCACCGGCTATCCGGCGATCAGCACGTTCCATGAATTTCGCTACCATCCGAAGGAAGTTATTTCAGGTACGTTCAACTGGATCTACGATCACCTCGGCCTCTATGAATGGACGGTCGAGATCTGGTGCCCGATGCGTGAAGCGGGTATCACCGATTACAAGTACATCGACTGGTTTCGCTCGCACCCGGTTGAGGACGACTTGAAGATGTTAGCGTGGGCTGATCGCGAATTGCCCGGACGCGGTTATGTTGAGTGGAAGAAGTTTGACCACCCACAATTGGGTCCAGTGGAAATCGGTGGCTGGGACAAGATTCTCGCCTTCCGCAATCCGCCGCCACACCTGCTTGAAAAAGAGGTCGCGAAATTTCCCGATTGGTTGATTCACAACGCGATGATTTCGCCCAAGCTTGAGATCGTTGAATTGAAGTCAGAAGCGATTGCCGATGGCATCCACCGCATCACCATCGCCGTGCAAAACACCGGCTATTTACCAAGCTATGTCTCCAAGCGTGCCAAAGCACGCGGCCAGTCGCGTGGCGTCATTGCCGAGATCGCATTACCCCCCGGCGCGGAACTGGTTGGCGGTAAGACGCGCGAGATACTGGCAGAATTGGAAGGTCGCGCCTATAAACACACGCTGATGAGTTTCTGGACCGACACCACACCGACGGCGGATCGCGTCGTCTGCCAGTGGGTGGTCCGGGCCACGAGTGGTGGTGAAATTTCAGTCACAGCGCGCCACGACAAGGCGGGAACGGTGCGCGGAAAGGTAACCCTCCAATGAGCATGAACCGACGCAAATTTCTAGGCAGCAGCATGGTTGCTGCGATGGCAACTTCCGCCACGTTGAGAGGAGGGGATAGCATGGCCGCACCCGCGAAACCGGCAGCTGCTGCTGCCATTGATATTTCGGAGGCTGGCATAGCGGCGCTGCAGGCTGCGATGCAGGCCGGCAAAATCTCGAGTCAGGGTTTGGTGCGGGCCTATCTGGCACGCATCAAAGCCTTTGACAAAAACGGCCCGCGCATCAATTCCATCATCGAACTCAACCCTGACGCACTCACCATCGCGCAGGAGCGCGACCGCGAGCGCAAAGCGGGCAAGGTCCGCGGCCCGATGCATGGCATTCCGGTACTGCTCAAGGACAACATTGCGACCGCCGACAAGATGCAGACCACCGCTGGCTCATTGGCGTTGCTTGGCGCGCGCGCGACGCGCGATGCATTCGTCGTCACACGGCTGCGCGAGGCAGGTGCGGTGATTTTGGGAAAGACGAATTTGTCCGAGTGGGCAAATTTTCGCTCCACCCGTTCGACGTCGGGTTGGAGCTCACGCGGCGGGCTGACCAAAAATCCGCATGCGCTGGATCGCAACACCAGTGGCTCTAGTTCGGGTTCCGGTGCTGCCGCGGCGGCAGGCTTTGCGACCGTGACTGTCGGCACGGAAACCGACGGCTCCATCATTTCACCTTCCTCGATCAACGGCATTGTCGGCATCAAGCCAACGTTGGGTCTGGTCAGCCGCAGCGGCATTATTCCGATTGCACATTCGCAAGATACGGCCGGGCCGATGACCCGCACGGTGGCCGACGCGGCCGCACTGCTGTCGGTGATGGCGGCGAGTGACGCACGCGACGCCGCGACGAGTGAAGCCAGCGCCAGAGCACACGATTACACCAAGTTTCTAGACCTGAACGGGCTGAAGGGGAAACGTATCGGCGTGGTGCGCAGCCAGTTCGGCGGGCGCAATGATCTGGTATCGGCCGTGATCGAAAAGGCGCTGGAAGTGTTGAAAGCGCAAGGCGCGACGCTCATCGATCTGCCTGAGTTGCCGAATGCCAACAAGTTCGTCGCGACCGAGTACGAAGTGCTGTTGTACGAATTCAAAGCCGGCCTTGCCGCGTATCTCGCGGAGTACGCGCCCAACTTGCCGATAAAGTCGATGGCGGACGTGATTGCGTTTAACGAAAAAAATCGCGATCAGGTCATGCCGTTTTTCGGTCAGGAGCATATGCAGAAAGCGCAAGCCAAAGGCGGACTCGACAGCAAAGAGTATCTGGATGCACTCGCCAACAATCACAAATTTTCGCGTGCCGAAGGTATCGATAAAGCGCTCGCCGAAAACCAACTCGACGCGCTGGTGGCACCGAGCGGCAGTCCGGCGTGGCTGACCGATTTCATTCGTGGTGACTTTTCGGGTGGTGGTTTTTCCTCGGCGGCAGCGGTGGCGGGCTATCCGCACATCACCGTGCCGGCCGGATTTGTGCAAGGCTTGCCGTGCGGCATTTCATTTGTTGGGGCGGCGTGGAGCGAGCCGCAATTGATCGCCATGGCGTATGCGTTTGAACAAGCGAGCAAAGCGCGACGCGCACCGAAATTTGCCAAGAGCGTGAATACGACGAGCGTGTAGCAGCTACCCGAGTTTGAAATGTGGATTCAAGATGAATCCGATGGCATTGCCGAACGGATCGATCAGCGTGGCAACCTTAATGCCGTCGCCCACATCAGCGATGTCATCCTTGAGTTTCGCGCCGAGCGCCACCACGCGCAACGTCTCGGCGCGAATATCGTCCACGCCCAGTAGGTCGCCACGCCTTCGCCGTCAGCCAATAGCCCGAGTTCGTAGCCGCCGACATTGAATCCGACATAAAACGGTTGGTCAAAGTAGGGTGGATGCCCCACCAGTCTCGTAAACCATTGCTTGGCCGCGTCTAGATCGCCAACGTGGTAGACGACAGTCCCTTGATCATGATCGTCCCCTAGCGTTTCCATTCCGGATTGGACGCCCGGCGCTCGCGTTGCTGCTCAATCAACGCTTGATAAAAACTGAGCCGTTGTGATTCAATTTTGCCGGATTCGGCGGCCGTGATCACCGCGCACCCGGGTTCATCCATGTGCGCGCAATCGCTGAATTTGCATTCGCCGAAATAGCTTCGAAACTCCGGCATCGCGTAGGCGATATCGTCGTCTTCGAGATGGAATAGACCGAACGATTGCATACCCGGCGAATCGATGATCGCGGAATCCTTGTCCAGCCAGTACAGCCGCGTGTAGGTGGTGGTGTGTTTGCCCGCATCGAGCGCCTCAGAAAATTCGCCTTCTTTCGCGACTTCTCGCATCACCAGATTATTCACCGTGCGCGATTTGCCCATGCCGGACTCACCCACCAGCAACGTTTTTTTACCGGTCAGTAGCGGGCGCAGCGGTTCGATGTCAAATTTTGCCGATATCGGCAGAATCTGATAGCCGATGCGCTCCAGATAGCGAATTGATGTGCGCGCGGCGTCGAACTCAGGCAAGTCCATCTTGTTGAGCATGATGATGGCCGGAATATTGGCTGCATCACACGCGATCAGACATAGATTGAGAAAAGTCACGGAAAACGTTGGGCGCGGCGCGACGATGATGACGGCCTGATCGACATTCGCCGCCAACGTTTTTTCGCGCCACGCATCTTGTCGAAACAGTACATTGCGGCGCGGCAACACTTCGTCAATGCGTGCCGCTTTTTCGCCGACCAACGAAATAATCACTTCGTCGCCGCAGGTGACATCGTGTTTTTTGCCCTTGCGCGATGAGACTCGCTCACTGCGGTCTGGTAGTGTCACCAGATATTCGCGACCGAAATCGCCGGTGACCAGTGCTTTCATGGTTTGACAAAACGGTTCAGCTTGGCCGCGCAAATGAAATCGTTCAGCGTAATGCCATTCGCGTCGTGCGTCGAATAGGAAATCACGCAGCGGTTGTAGTGCACGCTCATGTCCGGATGATGATCTTCGGCGTGTGAAACCCACGCAGTCGCGTTGACGAAGGCCATGGTTTCGTAGTAATTCTTGAAATTGAATGTCTTGCGAATTTCCGCTGTGCTGGTGCCAGCAACGCGCGCCCAGCCATCGAGCGTGGCAAGATGTTTTTCGATGGCAGCGTCGTCGAGCGCGACGGCTTGTCCACCGGGGGCGCAGTGCATGTTGGTAAGTGTCATGTTGTCGGGGCCAATGATTGTAGGTGAGCGATGCGAATCGACGCCGGCGGATGCGAATCGTACACCGCTGAATGCCACGGGTCCGGTGTCAGGGTTGACGCATTATCACGATAAAGCTTCACCAGTGCCGAGATCAGATCGTGCGCATTGGTCTGCGCGGCGGCGTAGGCGTCTGCTTCAAATTCGTGTTTGCGCGACACCAAGCTCGACAACGGCGTCATCCAAAAGGTGAACACTGGTAGCACGGTAAAGAACAACACCAGCGAGACGACCACGGGTGCCACGCCAGACTGCGGCATGCCGAGGCCCTCGTAAAACCACGGCTTGTCGATCACCCACCCCATGAGCGCCAAGATCACGAACGTGCTGGCGTACATCGCGACCATGCGTTTGACGATGTGTTTGCGTTTGAAGTGACCCAGCTCGTGCGCCAGCACCGCTTCAATCTCTTCTGTTGAGAGCCGCGCGATTAACGTGTCGAAGAACACAATCTGTTTGGATTTGCCCAAGCCTGTGAAGTATGCATTGCCGTGCGACGATCGCTTGGAGCCGTCCATGACGAACAGGCCTTTGGCGTGAAATCCGCATTTGGACAACAGCGCTTCGATGCGGGTTTTGAGCGCGATGTCTTGCAGCGGCAAGAATTTATTGAATAGCGGTGCGATAAAGGTCGGGTAAATCGCAATCATCGCCAGCGAAAAGCCGATCCATACCAGCCACACGTAAAACCACCACAGGCTGCCCATGCGTTGCATCAGCCACAGCGTGGCGAGCAGCAGCGGCGCGCCAATGCCTGCGGCGAGTAGCCAGCCCTTGAGCGCATCGAGCACGTAGGTGCGCCACGTTGTTTTGTTGAAACCGTAGTGCGCTTCGATGACAAACGTGCGGTGAAGGTCAAACGGCAGGCCGAGCACGCCGGTGACGACGGCGAGCGCCGCGATGAAGGCGAACGCGTTGGCGTAGGCATTGCCGGTCATGCCGTCTGTCGCCGCAAACAACCACGCGAGTCCGCCGCCGAGGGTCAACACCAGCAGTAGCGCGACGCCGAATACCTCCTCGGTCAAACCGAAGCGCTGCTTGTCGCGTGTGTAGTCGGCCGCCTTTTGGTGCGCCTCGAGTGATATCGCGTCCGTGAATTCGGTCGGTACGTGGTCGCGGTGCTGTACCACGTGGCGCATGTGGCGCACACTCAGCCACACGCCAAAGGCGAGGCTCAGTGCGGTGAATGCCAAAAACAGGGCGGTAAAGCTTGATGCAGTCATGGCGAGCCTTCGTGAGAAACTAGCGGTTGAATTTTTTTCTTATTTTACGTTCCTATGGCACAAGACCAAAATAATCTCATCTGGCTCGATATGGAGATGACCGGCCTCAAACCCGAGTCGGATTGCATCATCGAAATCGCCATCGTCGTCACTGACGCCCAACTCAATACCCTCGCCGAGGCGCCGGTGCTGGTGATTCATCAGCCCGACAGCGTGTTAGACGGCATGGATAGCTGGAACAAATCCACGCACAAAAAATCCGGCTTGATCGACAAAGTGAAAGCCACGACCCTGACCGAAGCGATGGCTGAGCAGCAGATGATCGAATTCTTGCGCCAGTACGTGTCGGCCAACACCTCACCCATGTGCGGTAATTCAATCTGCCAAGATCGGCGCTTCATGGCGCGTGGCATGCCGCTTTTGGAAGCCTATTTTCATTACCGCAATCTCGATGTGAGTACGCTCAAAGAACTCGCCAAACGCTGGAAGCCGTCGATTGTCTCGGGCATGGTCAAGCACGGCAAGCACGAGGCGCTTGCTGACATTCATGAGTCGATTGAAGAGTTGAAGTACTACCGCACGCACTTTTTGAACTTGGGATAGCCCACACATCCCCACTGTCGTCCCGAGCGCCGCCGAGGGACCTCATCCGCTGGTGGACGGTGAAGTCGCGAGCAGATGAAATTGCTCGCCAAGAAGCGCGGCTCGGAATGACAGTTTTCTGAAAGTGCCCTATTGGCGGTCGTTTCCGAGCAAAAAGTGCTTAAACTGCCCGCCAATAGGCGAGTTTGTCGAAATGTCTAGCGTTCCGGCAGCGGCTTGAGCACGTCGATGCGCCGCGAGCGAATCTCCACGTAGCCGTCCTCCGCGAGGGTATGGAGGATGCGACTCACCATGTCGCGCGACGCACCCACCCGCGCGGCAAGTTCTTGTTGCGACAGCCGCTCGGTCAGCCTGCCCACGCCACGTTGGTCGGGGGTCAGACTGGTGAGCAAGTTGGACAGCCGGCCATGCACATCCATCAGCGCCATGCGCTTGACGCTTTCGACAGCGATGCGCGTACGACCGATCAGCTTTGCGATCAGTTGCATCGCGAAGTCCGGGTTAGCGGCAATGTATCGCCGCAAATCGTCGTGGCGAATCACCGAACATGTCGTTTCGACCATCGCCTGCACCGACGCTGAGCGCGCACCCTGATCGAGCGCCATTTCACCGACCGTCTCGCCTGCACCGTGTAGATCAAGGATGACTTCCTTGCCGTCACGGTTTGCAGAGAACACCTTGACCTTGCCCGACAGAATGACGAACATCGTCTCGCCGCGTTCGCCTTCGCGGATGAGCATCTCGCCCTTGGCATAGGTCGTGACGCGTCCGCGCGCGGCGATCTCGCGCAGTACCGACGCCTGCGTGAGCTTGAAGTCCTGACTGGGTGGAGAAGGTGACAAGCCAATCAACCGATTCGCAGGCGATACAAGCGCGAAGCACCATAGCTTTTGGCCAACTGTTCGACCCCAACCAGGTCGCACGCAAACGCACTCTTGGCTTGGGACGCCAGCACGGCGGCGAACGGTTCGCTGACCAATATCTGTCCCGGCACCACGATCGGCTCGATGCGCGCTGCGCGGGTGACGTGCGCGCCGTAGTGCGCGAGCCAACGATTGACCGGATCAACCGCGATGAACACCGGCCCCGCGTGCAAGGCGATGCGCACATGGGTGTCTGCGGGCAGACCCAGCGCCGTCCAGTCGATAGCACCAATGCCGAGCGACAACTCCCACGCAAAGCGCGCCGCTTGCTCGGCTGTGGCGAACACCATGTACAAACCGTCACCGCGTGAGCTCATTTCCAACGGCTCAATTCCATTTTGCTTCAGCACAGCGGGAACCAGCCCGAGGAAATTTGTGAAAAACCCCGGCGCGTATTCCTCGCGCAACTTGCTAGAGCCTTTCACGTCGGCGAACAGCAATGATTTGATATGACGCCCACCGGCAATCGGTGCAGGCTTGGCTGCCGCGTGCGGTGCGGCCTGCGCGACGCGTCCAACATCACCCACGCGTTGCCGCAAGGGCTTGAGATCAATCACGCGCTGCGCGAGACCACGCGCGGCCCAGTCGGCGAGGGTGGCCAGCGTGCCGCCCACGGCACCGGCTTGCGAAGGGTCAGCCACCACCAGCATGGTCGGCTCGACCGAAAGCGCCTGTGCGCGCAGCGATGCCAGGCCCCGAATCAGATCCGACACGTGCTCGAACAAGGTGTCGTCGCCAAGGTAGAGGCCTTCGGTGGCGTAAGTTACCGAACTTGCCTTGGCCAACACCTGATCGAAGCGCGCAATCCAATCAGCGCCACCCGGTGCTACGCTTTGCGCGATGTAGTCATCGCGCTCAAAGGGCAACATGATATTGACTTCCTGTCCTCGAGCCAGCAGCGCTTCGCAGAACAGGATGTCGCTGCCGTTTGCGGCCTGTGTGTACGCCACCACTGGCAATAGCGCCTCGATTTCGCGTGCGATCTCAGCTGCCACCGCGTTTTCCACATAAGCCGGAAAGCGCGGCGTGGATCGCGCGGGGGTGTCGATCATGTGGCCGCTGAAGGCCACCACGTTTGGGCCGCGCACCACATCAAGCAGGCCGGCCGCCGCCGGGCGAACCGGTTGCAGCAGGCGCAACTGGCGGCGCATGCTGGCGATGTCGCCGTAGTGTTGCCCGGCTAATTTTCCGGCGAGCTGGTAGTGGTGGCGTGCGCCGGTCTCGTCGCCGATTAGTAGTTGCGCTTCCCCCAGTGTCGCATGTGCCCAGTGGTCAAGATTAGCCGCATCGCCGATATTCGCAATCACCGATTGCGCCAAGGCCAGCGCGCGCGTCTCATCGCCTGACATCGCCAACATGGTCGCCGCGTTAATGCGCGCGTAAACATTCGGCTTGAGCGCATCGGCCCGCAAATAAGCGGCCACTGAGCGCTGCGCGGCCGCCAGACGTGAGGCGTCGTCGCGCGCGGTGATGAACTGGTCTTTTGCGAGGCGACCGGCGAGACTTTCGAGATCAGCCTTGAAGGCCGCATCGTCATGGTCGAGTGCGAGCAGTGCTGCCGTCAGGCTTTGCGAGACATTCAGTGCGCCACCCCGTGCCGCAGCGAGCGCGGCGAGGTACGCGATGCGCGCGGTGCCGGTGGTGACGCCGCCGTGCTCGCGCAGAATCTGCTGGGCGAGTTCAAACGCATGATGGTTTTGCGAGCCATCAAGTAATGCGCGAATGGACTGTTCGTCGTCGGAGAGGTGCGGGCTGATGCTCAGTGCCTTTTGGGTTGTTCGGCTTGCCGCTTTTTCAGGCAAAGCCGGCTTCTGGATTCCTCAGGAGTCTAGCCCAAAGGCACGCGATGGCGGAACTGTCAGGCCACCATCGGTGCCACATCGGTACTTTTGATCAAGCGTTTCCACGCGGCGATGGTAGCGTCGTCCAACGCATTGTGGCGAAAAGCAGCCGGTGGTGCGGCTTTGGCGGTGGATGGCTTGCTGCTGCCGGCAGCTTTTGCGGCGGGTGCCGGGGTTACCGAGGCCGCGTTCGCAGAGGCCGCGTTCGCAGGGGCCACAAACATCGCTGCGGCGATCATCATTGTGCTGCCTGCGGTGCTGAATGATTTGTTGGTGGTGTTCATGTTGTTTCTCCTTGGTGAATGACTCCACTCTAGGCAGGTGGGTCAGGAGAAAAAACTGAATATTCGACATTTCTTAAAAAACTGTCGAAAGAAAAATCACATGCCTGATTGACCAAATGCGACCCACTCTCGAACGCGTCCCCGTGAAATATGCAGGCTAGGCATGCGTGGTGCGGACGTCATCAGACTTGGTCTAACGATTCCATTTGGCAATCGTGGCGTTGTCCAAGGCGCTGTGGTGAACGGCAACCGGTGACGCTTTGGCGGCGGTCTTGATGGCAGTTGGTTTGGTGGCCGACGGGGTTGCAGACTTGGTCGCTTTCGCCACCGTCGTGGTGCCAGAGGCGGTACTCACGGAAACGGGTTTGGCCAAGCCTACAAACAGACCAACTGTCAAAATGATTGCGCCGCTAGCTGAAATAAGTTTTGTCGTGTTCATGGTGTTTCTCCTTGGTTGTTGATGACTTCACTTTAGGCAAGTGGGTCAGGAGAAAAAACTGAATATTCGACATTTCCGAAAATCTTTGAGACTGCGACTGTCCAGTCTGTGCGGTCATTAAACACGAGTAAATACGCGGATTTTCAGGCAAAAAGTCCCCCAATTGCGGCCAATCTGACCACGGGTCCATCCAAACGTCGGGCCGATGGGCAGCGCGACCGGCGCGAACGGCACCCGCACCAGCGTATTGAGATCGCGGCCACCCTGTCCCGATCGATCCGTTTCGGCGTCTTCTTTCATCAGATATAGCCCAGCCGTGTAGCGCAGCTTCTCCTTGTCGGATGAGGCCAGCCGCACCTCCTGCGAGAGCTGTTTGAAGTGATCGGCAAAGACCGTCTTGAAAATATCGGCTTTGCTGTAGTCCGTATCGTTTTGCTGATCTTGCCGCGTATCGCGATAGCCGGTGATTGCTGTCACCGTGCCGACACGCTCCAGTTCCTTGTCGATCCTCAGGCTGACACCCTTGAGCGTGTTGTTGTTGATGGGCATCGCGTCATTGAAATGCCAATCCCGGCGTCAATCCATTAAGCCAAGTTTGTTGAGCAATGCCGACACTATTCCAGCACCAGTAAATGCTTTGCTGTCGCACCGACCACGGCAGAGAGCGCGATGCGTTGATCGAAGGTCACCAATGCGCCACCATGCTTCACCACCAGCGCGAGCAAATAAGCGTCGGTGATCTGGTTGTGGCCGTGTACCTTCGACATATCAATGCGTTTGGCGTCACGAATCGAAACATCGTCGGGCCAGAACTCGTGATTGAGCTTACGCGTCGCAAGCGCCAACTGATCGCGCACCCGCGCCAAGCCCACTGCACCCGCTCGGCCATACTGTGGCGCATTCAGCACACGCACCACGCCGTTTTCAGTCAGCGGGCAGGTGGCGATTTTCATGCCGCGACGTGCAATGAAGGCATTCGCCATCGCCGAATGCGTATGCGCGTCGTCGAAAAGTGCCACCCACACATTTACGTCGAGCAAATAGCGCATCGCTCAAATACCCTCTTGTTCCTGAATGCGGCGGACGTGCTCGGGCGTGATGATCTCATCGCGCGGCGGCAGCAGGGCAAAGGGGCCAACGGTGGCGGGTGGCTTCTCGCGGGCACTGCCTTTGGCTTTCAAGCCCGCGCGAATCAAATCGGACGCTGCGGTGCCAAGCGAGACCTTGCGGCGTGCGGCCTCAAGCTTGGTCGCGTAGAGCACGTCGTCGTCAATGGCAAGTGTGGTGCGCATGGTTGTTTCCTCACCGAAATAGCATGAATTGATGCGATGACATCAGTTTAGCATCAACGCATCAAATGTTGAACGCAACGCCTGCCTTGCGCCTAATCCGGAAAACCCGCACGCTTCAGCAGCGCCACAAAGCGCGGGTCGTTGTGCAACGGCAGCAAGCTCGGCTCCACTTTGAGAAATCCAAAGTATTGCTCGTGGTTTTCGATCGAGGCGTTGAATAGCGCGAACGCGGCTTCCGTCTCGCCGAGGCTCAGATGCGCGAGTGCCCTATGGTGGCATCCATAAATCTGCGTTCGCTCGTCCGTCATCGCGCGCAAAAAGGCGTCCCAGCCTCCGCTGGCAAAGGCGTCGCGGAACGTCTGTGCCACCTCTGGCGCGCCGTGCAGTTCGGTCATGCTCGCGCAGTATTTGACCGCCTGCGCGAAATCGCCCATGTCACGAAGGGTCGTGAACATGTGAAGGTGGATCCACCAATTGCTGTCGTCGAGTTCAAACGCGTGATCGAGGCGTCGCAAGGCTTCGTCGAAGTCGCCCTGAACTCGCGCCAGCGTCGCGTAATTGCTGTGTAGCGCAATGGACAGCGGATCGAGCGAAAGCCCTTTGGTTAACATGGCTTCGGCTTTGTCGAACCACCCAAACTCAGTGTAGCGATGGCCGATGTTGCGCAAGACTTCGGCGTTTTCCGGTGCCAACGCGAGAGCCGCCTCCAATTCGCGGAGACTCCGTGCGGCGTCGCGGTGACCGATCCACGCGATCCACGACAGCACCACGTGCGGCAGGGCCTGCGACCCATCGAGCTTGAGCGCCGTCTCCGCCGCGCGCGCTGCCAACGCCATGCGCTCCAATACTGCGGCACCATCGGATTCGTTCCCGGTGCCATAAAAGGCGCTGAGCACGTAGCCGTGCGCCAGAAATCTGTACGCGGCGGCGTATTGGCCATCGATGGCGATGGCCGCTTCACACAGCGCAATGCCGCGCGAAATGTGATCGGGTCGCCGTTTGAACATAAAAAAGCGCCCCTGCAAACAAAGTCGTTGCGCCTCGGGGTTGTCGGTGCGCGCGATGTTGGCCTGCGCGATTTCGGTCGCGACTTGCTGCGACGTGGCTTCGCCGTTTTCTCCATTACCCATCAGCGCAGAGCGCAACTCTTTCACCACCGATTGCGCGATGTCGTCCTGCACCGCAAAGATGTCGTCAAGCGTGCGGTCATAAGTTTCTGACCAAAGACGATAACCGTCGGAGACTTTCACCAGCTGCACCGAAATGCGCACACGATTGCCAGACTTGCGCACGCTGCCTTCGAGCACGGTGGCGACGTTCAACGCCTGACCAATTTCAGCGACGGTGGCGGACTTGCCTTTGAACGAGAACGCGGAGGTGCGGGCGGCTACGCGCAGTCCCTTGATCTTCGCGAGCACACTCAACAACTCGTCGGCGAGGCCATCGGAGAAATACTCGTCGTCGGCGCTGGCACTGCGGTTGGCGAAGGCGAGTACCGCAATGGAGGGCAGGTCATTGATATTGTCGCCGTTCGCCCTGAGCTTGTCGAAGGGCATTGATGTAACTCGTTCGTCTGATGTGGCGCTGATGTGGTTCGACGGGCTCACCACGAACGGAGTTGTAGTCGCAATAATTGGTGCGGTGTTTGGAGCAATATTGGCTGAATTACCGCTCCCAGAAAGGAGTTTGGCGATTCGCGTTGCAAAGTTTTCTATTGCTTTCGCGTCGCCCAACCTCGACCACTGACGCTCGCGAAACCGATCGGGAACCTTGGCGGTGGCCTCCGGCGTGTCGTCGATAACAATGGGGAAGAAAAACGCCTTGTTGTCGGCCATCAGGTGCGAGCGATCAACGGCCAACTTCCACTCCAGCCGGAAATAGCCTTCTTCACGCGCTTGCGTGTTGGCGGACACAATCGGAATGAAGAGGGCACACTCCTTGATCTGCTTGCGGATCGATGCATCCCACGCATCACCGCCGCGCAATTCAGATTGATCGAACCAAACCTCCAGCCCCGCCGCACGCAAGGTGTCGCAGATGCGCCGTGCAGCGTCGGCATCTTGCGAGGCGTAGGAGAGGAAGATGGCTTGGGTCATTGAGAACGGCGAAATTGGCGTCCGGGGAAAGGCGCTAAACAGCGAATGATTGTCATTCTACAAGCCACTGACGCGCGTCGCCAGCGAGCATTGCTTACTTGGTAAGAATTTGCTATAAAGACGCACACGTTCTATCGATGGAACCATTATGGAAGCGACTGTTAGTAGCAAAGGGCAGGTGGTCATCCCGCAGAAAATCCGTCAATCGCTCGGCATTACGGCGGGTAGTGCGGTCGACTTTGTGATGAAGGGGGGGGTGCTGCAGCTCTACGTTGTTCGCCGCAAACCGACCACGCAGCTCGAAGCCGGGTACGGCATGTTGAAGCATAAGGGGCGGGCGCTGCCGTCGAATTTCGACGTGGCCGACCTGCTTTCAAGTAAATCGAAAGCAAAAAAGTGATCGCGCTCGACACCAACGTATTGGCGCGTTTCTATATCGAAGCAACCGACACAGAGGCGAAGAAACAGCACATCCAGGCCAAGCGTGTCATGTCGTCGCCATCAGTGTTCGTCGCGCGCACTGTCGTACTGGAGCTGGAGTGGGTCATGCGCGGTGGCTATGGCTACTCGCGTGATGAAATCGCGACCGTGATTGTGCACCTATTGGGGTTGCCCAACGTCACTGTGGAAAACTGGGAGATGGTAAACGACGCGCTAACGGCTTATCGGGCAGGGCTTGATTTTGCCGATGCGCTGCACCACGCAGCGGGCAATTGTGAATCGTTCGTCACCTTTGATGGCAAATTTGTGAAACTCGCCGCGAAGCACAAGCTGCTACCGAGCGTGGGAATGGTCAAAGGGACGGCGTAGGAAAGAAAGATGGCGTGGGTCATTGTTTTGGGAAGTTCATGCGCGCGACGAGCGCCTTGAAGCGCGGTGTGGCACCAAGCGCCGGATTGAGACGGGAAAGCAGCAACGCGTAGACCATGTTCGGCGTCCGCGCCTCAAAGGCCTGCTCATACCAACGCAGTGCTTGGTCTATTTCACCCAGCGAACTATGGATTTCACCCAGCGAACTATGGATTTCACCAAACGTGGCTGGGTCGACATACTGCGTTTTCTCCAGTGCATGCAGTTCGGCGATTTTCTGGCGCGCTCGCGCTACAGCGCCGCAGATGGCGTAGGTTGCCCCTATCCAGGATCGCGCCAGCGGCACCGCGCCGTTGCCAATTTTCTTCCTTTTGATTCGCGGGCGCCGGATCAAACTCAATAGCGTTCGCGCCCAAGGGGCGCTCCTACAGTTCCG
>JBCKPM010000029.1:0-18948 GCA_038901675.1 Usitatibacteraceae bacterium
TTGAAGGCAAGCACTAGAACGACACACCGGAGGTGCGCGTCAGGCCATCATCGATATTGAGTTGATCGAACAGGCGCGCCAGTGGAAACAACTCGCTGTAGCGCGAGCAACATTTGCGAATGTAGCGTGCAAAGCGTGGCGTATCGGCGAGATAGCGCGGTTTGCCGTCGCGATAATTGATGCGCGCGAAAATGCCCATCACTTTAAGATGCCGTTGCAGTGCCATCCATTCGACATCGCGATAAAACGTGCCGAAATCATGCGGCACTGGCAGGCCAGCATTGCGCGCCTTTTCCCAGTAGCGCACCGTGCCGTCGAGGATCTGCTCTTCCTCCCACGAAACAAACGCGTCGCGCCACAAACAGGCGATGTCGTAGCTGATCGGACCATACAGCGCATCCTGAAAATCCAACACGCCCGGATTGGAACCACGATCGGGTGCGACGGCCATCAGGTTGCGCGGCATGAAGTCGCGGTGCACAAACACGCGCGACTGCGCAAGGTTGGACGCAATCACTGTCGCAAACACGCCTTCCATCGCCGCGCGCTGGCTGGGTGTCAATTCCACCTGCAGATGCTTGGCGACATACCAGTCCGGAAACAGCATGATTTCGCGGCGCAGCACCGCCTCGTCGTAGACCGGCAGCGCATTCGGGACTGACGCGAGTTGCCATTTCAACAAGCTCTGCGTTGCGTCACGCATCAGTGGGGCGACGTTCTCGGCGGTGATCACGTCGAGATAGGTGTGGTGCCCAAGGTCAGTCAACAGCAAGAATCCGCGCTCCACATCCTGTGCATACACGTCTGGTGTGTTAAGCCCGGCATCGGCCATCATGCGACCGATGCGAACAAATGGCCGACAGTCCTCTTGTGGCGGCGGCGCATCCATCGCAATCAAGGTGCCGCCGGCGTGGGTTATGCGAAAATATCGACGAAAACTCGCGTCCGCCGTCGCCGGTGCGAGTTCGCCCTGGGCGACACTGGCGCCAACCGCATTCTTTACCGCGTCCGTGGATAACCAGTCTGACAATTCGCGTAATCGCAAATCTTCTGCTTCAATAGATTTCATCCGCCGCTTCGTGAGAATCCAACAAAATTTGCGCGAATTTTATCACCCCACCTTTGGCATCCCCGCGAAAACATCCAACCAGATTGGCGTTGTGACGCAACCGCGCGCCGCGTGGCGAGCGCGAACGCCGCATCACGGATTGGCAATCTGCGCTGTTTTTCTGCTCGGCGTATATGCGGCACTGCCGCTGTCAGCGCAACCGGTTGCCCCGCCGACGCAGTCGATGCTCGACGATGCGATTCGCGAGGGCCAAAAAGCTGAGCGCAGCCTGCCAACACCAAGCGCGATCGTGTTGCCGGGCAAACGCCGCGAGCCGCGCGTCATCGAAGCCGACCGCATCGAGGGCATCAACCAGATCCGCATCATCGCCAGCGGCAACACCGTGCTCAAGCAGGACGGCACCACGCTCACGGCAGATCGCATCGAGTACGAAAAACTCACCGACACCGCGACCGCGCAAGGCAACCTGCGCCTCGACCGAAGCGGCGATATCGTCACCGGCGTGTCGCTGCGGCTCAAGCTCGACACTGATATTGGCCACGTTGAGCGGCCAACCTTTTTATTCAGCAAACATCCGAACCGCCCTGCACGGCGGTTTGAGGCTCACGGCGATGCCACACGCATGCAGTTTGAAGGTTCTGATCGGGAGCGCCTGTTCTCGGCGACCTACACAACATGTCGGCCGGGCGAGAACGAGTGGATGCTGCGCGTTAGCGAGCTTGGACTCGACCGCGCCGCCAATGTCGGCACCGCCTACAATGGATTTGTCGAGTTCAAGGGCATGCCCATCATGTACGTGCCGTTCATGACATTTCCGCTAAACAATGAACGCAAGTCCGGCTTTTTGCCACCCTCGTTCGGCAGCTCGTCGACCAGTGGTGGCGAGCTCGCGATTCCCTATTACTGGAACATCTCGCCCTCGACCGACGCCACCATCACGCCGAAACTGTTCACCCGCCGCGGCGTGCAGTTAGGCAGTGAATTGCGTTATCTGCGCACTGGCGCAGTCGGTCAAATCGATGTGGAGTTTCTACCCAACGATAACAAAGCCGACAAGAATCGCTTGTTGCTGGCGTGGCGTCACTTTCAGAATTTGACACCGCTGTTTGGCAAAGGCTGGAGCGCTGCGGTCAATGCGCAAAAGGTTTCGGACAACGACTACTTTCGGGATCTTTCCACGCGCATCGCCAACACCGCGCAGACCAACCTGCCGCGCGATGCCGCGGTCAGCTATGCGTCTGACTTTGGCAACTTCGCCCTGCGCACCCTGGGTTTTCAGACACTGCAAGATCCGCTGGCACCGATCGTGACGCCCTACAAACTGCAGCCACAACTGTCATTCAACGCCAGACCGGCGCGGGTGCGCGGCCTCGAATTCAACACCTTCGGCGAATTTTCCGATTTTCGGCATCCGACGCTGGTCAACGGCCAGCGCCTGCTGATCTATCCGTCGATCTCGTATGCGGTCAGTCGTGCGTTCGGATTTTTTACGCCCAAAGTCGGCTACCACTTGACCAACTACCGGCTGACGGACAACGCCAACGGCTTTGAGGGCAGTACGCGCGCCCTGCCGATCATGAGCATCGACAGCGGTGTGGCACTTGAGCGACCGATTGAGCTGTTCAATCGATCCATTACCCAAACGCTTGAACCGCGCCTGTTCTACCTGTATGTGCCGTTCCGAAACCAGTCCAAGCTACCGCAGTTTTCAACGTCGGAAACAGACTTCAACTTTGCGCAAATATTCAATGAGAATTTGTTCGTTGGTGGCGACCGCATCTCTGACGCCAGACAGTTGACTGCGGCCGTGACCACGCGCTTTATCGACAACGGCTCCGGCATTGAGCGCTTGCGTGCCGCGGTGGGACAACGCTATTACTTCCAGCCGCAGCAAGTACAACTGTCCAACACCACGCTCGGCATTACGTCAACCACACCCGCAACGGGCCTACTGAACTCCGCGCGCGATGCTAGCCGCTCGGATTTGCTGTTCGCCGTCGGCGGGCAGGTGTCAGACGCCTGGTCGCTCGATTCGAGCTTTCAGTATTCGACCTCGGCATCACGATTTCAGCGCTCCAACGTCAGCGCGCGCTATACCGCCGACGCCGGTCGTCTGATCAATTTTTCCTACCGCTACACGCGCGAAGACCTGAAGCAAATCGATATTTCCACCCAGTGGCCGTTCGGCCGCGCCGCGCCCGGATGGACGTTGCTGGCACGCGCAAACCACTCGTTGCACGACCGCCGTCTGCTCGAGGGACTGTTTGGCGTCGAGTATAATCAGGGCTGTTGGGAGTTTCGGATGGTGGCGCATCGTTTTACGACCGCGACCAATCAATATTCGAACTCGATCCAGCTGCAACTTGAGCTGAAAGGTTTGTCGAAATTGGGTATCAATCCTTTCGACACCATCAAGCAAAACATTGCGGGATATCGACGGTCTGACGACCGCTAGTCGGCTCCGTTTTCTTGTTCGCAATCAGCGCGCTTGTTGTCGCCGTATGTTTTTTCGATGGATGTCCACATGAAGTTTTTGCCGCTTTCGAACCTGTTGATCAAATTTGCGGCGCGTGTGTTGCTCCCGCTTGCCGCGTCGATGTCGCTGACGTCGGTACATGCGCAGTCGCCGATCCTGCCGACGACGCCCAACAGCCCGATTATCGGCGCACAGCCGCGGCTGGCCACTAAGATCAGCACCCCGCCACGACCGAGTGGCATCGTGCCTGTGGATCGCATCGTAGCGATCGTCAATAACGAAGTCATCACGCAGGGCGAGCTTGCCAACCAGTTGTCCATGGTGACTAAAAACCTGCAAAAGCAGGGCACCACATTGCCACCAGTCGAGGCGCTGCAAAAGCAGTTGCTCGAGCGCATGATCAACGATTTGATTCAGATACAAGAAGCCAAAGAGACCGGCATTCGCATCGACGATGGTACGCTGGACAAAACCTTGCAGCGCATCGCCGATGAGAACAATGTCTCGATGACCGAGTTTCGCCGCCTGCTCGAACAAGACGGCGTCGTCTGGAAAAAATTCCGCGAAGATATCCGCGGTCAAGCCAGCATGTCGCGGCTACGCGAGCGCGAAGTCGAGGGCACGGTCGGTGTCACCGAGGCCGAAGTCGATACCCAATTAGCGCTCGAAGCACGCGACGCGACGACCAATCAGGAATTCCGACTGGCGCACATTTTGGTGTTGGTGCCCGAACAGGCAACCTCGCAGCAAGTTGAGGCACGACGCAAGCGCGCCATGCAGGCGTTGTCCGACCTGCGCCGCGGTGCCGAGTTTGCGCAGATCTCTGCACAGTTTTCCGACGCGCCAGATGCCTTGCAAGGCGGCAGCCTCGGCTGGCGCGAAGCGAATCGGCTGCCAAGCATCTTCGTTGAGGCCATCGGCAAATTGAAGGCGGGTGAAGTCTCCGACATTCTGCGTTCGCCAAACGGGTTTCATATCGTCAAGCTACTTGATATGCGCGGCCAAAACGCCACGCCATCAATCCAGCAAACGCGTGCGCGGCACATCCTGATTCGCAACAAGGATGGACTGACCGACGAAGAAGCACGCTCGCGCTTGCAGCGGCTGCGCGAACGCATCGTTGCCGGTGCGGATTTTGCCGAACTCACCAAGGTGCATTCGGACGACCCGTCGTCGAGCAAAGGCGGCGATCTGGGCTGGATGTCACCCGGGGATACCGTCCCTGAATTTGAGCGCGCCATGAATCTGCTGCGCGACAACGAACTGTCGCCGCCGTTTCAGTCGCCGTTTGGTTGGCACATCGTACAAGTGCAGGAGCGTCGCAGCGAAGGCGTGTCGGAAGAACGCAAACGCGCGGTCGCCCGCAACGCCATTCGCGCACGCAAAGCCGACGAAGCCTACACCGATTGGTTGCGCCAGGCACGCGATCGCGCGTTCGTCGAGTACCGGTTGGACGACAAGTAGCCGCGCGGTTGCGCGTTCGGCGTGGACGGTTGAGCGCGGAAAAAAACATGAAGATCGTCGTTACCTCGGGCGAGCCGGCCGGCATCGGTCCTGACCTTTGTGCCCTGCTCGCCAACGAATCGTTTGCCGCACGACTGACCATTCTCGGCGACCGGGAGGTCATTGCCGCGCGTGCCGCACGTCATGGCTGCGACATTTCAACGCTTGATATTGAGCATATCGCGGCACCGTCAGCGGTTATCGCCGGACAATTGAATGTCGCCAACGCGGCCTACGTGCTGCGCTTGCTTGATCGCGCCGTCGCCGGCTGCGTGTCCGGCGAATTTGCCGCGATGGTGACGGCACCGGTACAAAAATCCGTCATCGCCGAGTCGGGTGTCGAATTCACCGGTCACACTGAGTATCTGGCCGAGAAAACCGGCGCCCCGTTTGTGGTGATGCTGCTCGTCGGCGGCACGCAGCAAGTGCTGCGCGTCGCGCTGGTCACCGTGCACATGCCCTTGTCGGCCGTTCCCGCTGCCATCACGCCGCACCGCGTCATGGAGACGTTGCGAGTAGTCGACCGCGACTTGAAATCCCGATTTGGCATTGCCAAGCCGCGCATTTTAGTGGCCGGTCTGAACCCGCACGCCGGCGAATCGGGACACCTCGGACGCGAAGAGATCGACGTCATCGCACCGTCGATCCAGCTGGTGCGCCAAGCAGGCATCGACGTCGAAGGGCCGTTGCCGGCCGACACACTGTTTACGCCAAACCAACTTTCGCGGGCGGACGCGGTGGTTGCCATGTATCACGACCAGGGTCTGCCAGTGTTAAAACACGCCAGCTTCGGTCAAGGCGTCAATGTCACGCTTGGTTTGCCGATTATTCGCACCTCGGTCGATCACGGTACCGCACTGGATCTGGCCGGCGTCGCGGGTGCCATCGATATTGGCAGCATGCGCGCCGCCGTTGCTCTCGCGTGTGAACTCGCCGCGCGCAAGTCACGGTAACGCTCTGCCAATGCCGACGCGAGCAACAAGGCCATGAGTATTGCGCCAAAGCGCCGTTTCGGTCAGCACTTCCTGACGGACAGCCATTACATCGAACGCATTGTCAGTGCCATCGACCCGCAGCGCGCTGACGTCATGATCGAAATCGGTCCCGGTCCCGGTGCACTCACTGCCCCCCTGCTCGAACGAGTCGACCATTTGCATGCGGTCGAAATTGACCGCGACCTCGCAGCGGGACTGCGGAAGCGCTTTAGTGCCGATCGCTTTACATTGCACGAGCAAGATGTTCTGGCGTTCGATTTTGCGGTGTTGGCGCAGCGCTTTCGCTGTGTCGGCAACCTGCCGTATAACATTTCAACGCCGTTGCTGTTCCATCTCGACGACTTCGCCGCGCAGTTAATCGACGCGACCTTCATGCTGCAAAAAGAAGTGGTTGATCGTATGGTGGCCGCACCCGACTCGCCAGATTACGGACGACTGTCGGTCATGCTGCAATATCGTTTCGAGATGACGCGATTGTTCGTTGTGCCCCCGGGAGCGTTCTCGCCGCCGCCCAAGGTTGATTCCGCGATTGTGCGGATGGTGCCGTTAGCTGCGGATCGATTGGTGGCCAACGACGAGGCACGATTTAGCGCACTGGTGATGGCCGGTTTCGGCCAGCGCCGTAAAACGCTCGGCAATACGCTAAAGCCATTCTTGACCACCTCGCAAATTGAGGGGTGTGGAATCGATCCCAGGCGCCGCGCGGAAACGTTGAGTGTTGCCGAGTTTGTACGCCTAGCGGATGCGAAACTCTAGAAAGGACAGGCGTTTTCAATGCTTTTTGCCTGAAAGTCCGCGCCAGACAACGACTTTCAAAACGCGCGATACTGGTGGTCGCGCCGATCGAGTTCTTGTTTTAGCGCCTCAAACTCTGGACACATATGCCGCACCTCATCCCAAAATGCCGCTGAGTGATTCATGTGCCGCAGGTGCGCCAACTCATGACAGACCACGTAGTCAATCAGTGCCGGACGCGCTTTGATGAGTCGCCACGAGAAGCGCACTTCGCGACGCGAATTGCAACTGCCCCAGCGACCATTGGCACTCGACAGCAATACTCGCGGCGGCGTGAGTTGGTGCAAGCGCGCGAACAGGAACGCGCGTTGCGCCAGATAAGGCAGAGCTTGTTTTTTCATCCAAGCGACGACTGCTTTCTCGACCTCGACTGGGCCACCCGAGCGCACCTTGACAAACAGGTGCGATAGCGCACGATCGACTGACGATCTGGCGTGGCCGATGTCAATCATCAGCGTGATGGTTTCGCCCAGCAACGAAACGCCGGCGCCAGTCTCCCAGTGCTGCGGTAGCACGCGACGCTGCGACCATTCGCCGAGTTTCTTGGTCACCCAGCGTGAGTGCTGGTCAATCATGTCTTCGACAGCCGAGAGCGTCGTCGACAGCGACGCAGCCACCGTGAGCCCCGCCCCGTCGATCTTCAGCCCGACGCCGCGCCGACCGCGACGGCGTACTAGTTTGTAATCGACACGATGCCCGTCGAGCGCAACGCTGTGTTCACTTGTTTCTTTGTCGGCGCGCGGCGCGGCCGAGGGTGACTTTTTGGATGTTGTCGGCGTCAGCAGCGCCGCGAGTTGATCAAACAGATCGAAGTTCGCCACGCTAGGCCTTCGCCGATCGATGCGCGTAAGCATCGTTAGCAGCACTGGTCGGCGGCAGGCGCAACATTTCCGCTTCAATCCATTCTTCCACTTCACGACCAACGTCCGCCGCGCTCTTGCCCGCGGTGGTGATCGGCGCGCCGATCGACATCGTGACTCTGCCCGGGTATTTCAGAAATGCGTTGCGTCGCCAGCACTCGCCTGCGTTGTGCGCAATCGGCAACGCATCGACGCCCGCACCCGTGGCGAGCGATGCGCCACCGAGCCCGTAGCGGCCACGCTCTCCTGGTGCGATGCGCGTACCTTCCGGAAAAATCATCACCCAGTAACCACGCCCGAGGCGATCACGGCCTTGCTCCAGAATTTGGTCACGCGCGCTGCGGCCGCTTCTACGATCGATAGAGATGGATTTGAGCCCACCGAGCACCCATCCAATAATCGGCACCCATACCAACTCTTTTTTGATAATCCACACCGCACGCGGCAGGTGACAAAGAATGGCCACTGTTTCCCACGCCGACTGATGCTTGGACAGCACCACGACTGGTCGCTGTGGCAAGTTTTCCAGGCCGCGCACCTGGTAGTCAATGCCGCACACGTGTTTGGCGAGCCAGAGAATGCGCCAACCCCAGGAGCGCGCGCATTCGTAACCGACATCGTGCAACAAAATGGCAAACGGCACGGTAAACAATCCGTAGAAGATGGTCGTCAATGTCGCCAGCAACGCGAACAGGGTTGAACGCACAACGATCATGTCGATTTCGGCGTTGCGGGCTCCGCGACCAGTTGACGCACCGCCTCAGCAAGGTCCGCAAAAATCCGCGTGCCCTTGGGCAATTTTTCTTCGTTGCGCGTTTTCTTACCCTTGCCGGTCAACACCAGGATCGGCAGACAGCCCACGTTTACGCCGGCCTCCAGATCACGCAACGAGTCGCCGATGGTCGGCACGCCGTCAAGTCCGACCTTAAAGCGCGCCGCGATATCCTCGAACATGCCGGATTTTGGTTTGCGGCAACGGCATTTTTCTTCCGCAGTATGCGCGCAAAAAAACACCGCATCGATGCGACCACCCTGGCGAAACACCATTTCGACCATCTTGGCGTTAATCGCTGAGAGAGTGGCCATGTCAAACAAACCGCGGCCAATGCCGGACTGGTTGGTCGCAACCACCACCCGATACCCCGCTTGGTTCAGACGCGCGATGGCTTCAATCGATCCGGCAATCGGCTTCCACTCGGCAGGCGACTTGATGAACTGCGCACTGTCAACGTTGATGACGCCATCGCGATCGAGAATGATGAGTTTCGGCGGTGATGTCATGGGAAACGCTCTAAGTGGCAAGCTTGCTAAGATCAGCGACGCGGTTCATTTCGCGGTGCAAGGTGGCGAGCAGTCCCAGCCGATTGGCGCGCACTGCCGGATCGTCGGCGTTGACCATCACCTTGTCGAAAAACGCATCCACCGGCTCGCGCAATGCGGCGAGCGCTTTGAGCGAGGCCTCGAAGGCGTGCAATTCGAACTGCCGGTTCGCGCTCGGGATGACACGCTCCATGGCGTCGGCCAGTGAAATTTCCGCTGCTTCCACCAGTGGTGCGCGTCGATACGACTGACTGTTGCCGTCGGATTTTTTCAGAATGTTGCCGATACGCTTGTTAGCCGCTGCCAGCGACTGCGCCTCAGGCAATTGCGAAAACATCCGCACTGCCGCCAGCCGCTGCGTGACATCGTGCAAGCGCTGCGGCTTTAGCGACAACACCGCGTCGACCTCTTGTGGAGAATAACCTGCGTCGCGCAGGCTGCCGGCGAAACGCTCGAAGACAAATTCACTGAGCGGCACCGCAGGGTCAACAATTTGGTCGCCAAAGGCGAGCGTGGCACTGCCGAGCAAATCACTCAAATTCGCTGCCACATTGGCCTCGACCAGCATGCGCACTACACCCAGCGCATGACGACGCAGCGCGAATGGATCCTTGTCGCCGGTGGGCAACTGGCCAATGCCAAATAATCCAACCAGCGTTTCGAGTTTGTCGGCCAACGCGACGATTATGCCGATGGCATTGCGCGGCAACGCGTCGCCTGCAAATCGCGGCTTGTAGTGATCTTCAATCGCGTCAGCCACATCTGCACTCACGCCTTCGTGTAATGCGTAGTAGCGGCCCATGATCCCTTGCAACTCCGGGAATTCGCCGACCATGTCAGTGACCAGGTCGGCCTTGGCGAGTTGCGCGGCCTGATCAACCCGCGCAGCCAAGTTGGCATCGGCACCAGTGAGCGTGCAGATGGCACGGGCAATGGCGCGCACCCGCGCCACCCGTTCCCCCAGCGACCCCAGCTTGTTGTGATAAACAACATTGGCAAGCTTGGGCAGCCGATCCTCCAACTTCGTTTTCTTGTCCGTCTCAAAAAAGAATCGCGCATCGGCCAACCGTGGACGCACCACGCGTTGATTACCTTCGACGACATTGGTCGGATCGTCGAGTCGCATGTTCGACACGATCAGGAAACGCGACGACAGACCTCCTTCAGAATGGAACAGCGGGAAGTATTTTTGATTCAGCTTCATGGTCAAGGTCAAACACTCGGCGGGAACTTCCAGAAATTCCGCGTCGAATTTGCCGACGTAGACGGTCGGCATTTCAACCAGCGCGGTCACTTCGTCGAGCAGCGCCGCGTAGTCGCTACGTTCACCAAGGGTGTCACCACATTGTTCCGCATGGGCGATCAGTAAGCGCTCGATTTCGTGTCGGCGTTTATCGAACGACGCGATAACGCCACCCTGTTCCGCTAGCACCGATTCATACTGGTCAGCATGCATAAGAATCACGTCGCTGGCACCCTGGAAACGGTGGCCGTGGGTCACGCCGCTGGCGGAAAGTCCGAGCGCGTTGACAGCCACCACGTCGCTGCCGTGCAGCGCCACCAGGCCGTGCGCCGGACGCACGAACTGCACCGAGTCCAAGCCGTTGGCGAGTTGATAGGTCATGACCCTGGGGATCGGCATTTTTGCCAGCGCTTCTGTCAGCGCCATTTGCAACGCGTCAGTTAGTGAAGCGCCTTTGAGTGTCACCTCGAGATAGACCAACTCCTCCGCACCTTCTGACTTGCGCGTGATCTGGTCGAGGCCGGCACCTTCCTTCTCAAGGCGTTTCAAAAGGGCAGGTGTCGGCTCGCCCGCCGCGGTGAAGGCAACCTTGGACGGCATCAGCTTCTTCGACTCGGCTCGGTCGGCCGCGCGCGTGGCGACATTCGCAATAGAAGTGGCGAGTCGTCGTGGTGTCGCGAACACTTCGCGCGGCGCATCGGCGGCGGCGAGTCCGCGTGCCGCAAGTCCGGCGTGGATGCCACTGGCAAACGCCTCAGCCAGTTTTTTCAGCGCTTTGGGGGGCAATTCTTCGGTGAACAATTCCACCAGCAGGGTTTGCGAGGTCGTACTCACGCGGCAACTTTCGAGACGACAAATTTTTCCACTGCTTCGCGGGAGGCCATCGGGAATCCCAGGCGTTCACGTGATTCGAAATAGCTGTGTGCCACACCCCGCGCCAGATTGCGAATGCGCCCAATGTAGCCGGCGCGCTCGGTAACGGATATGGCACCGTGCGCATCGAGCAAATTGAAGGTGTGCGCGGCCTTCAGAACTTGCTCATAGGCCGGCAGCGCAAGTTTGCTTTCCATCAGACGCTTGGCATCCGCTTCGTGATCGGCGAAATGCTGCAACAACACCGGCACGTTGGAGTGTTCGAAGTTGTAGCTCGATTGCTCAACTTCGTTTTGATGAAACACATCACCGTACTTGAGCGTCTTCATGACGCCGTTTTCTTGCCACGTCGTCCACACTAGATCGTAAACATTCTCGACGTTCTGCAAGTACATCGCCAGACGTTCGAGTCCATAGGTGATTTCACCGGTAATCGGTTTGCATTCAATGCCGCCGACTTGCTGAAAGTAAGTGAACTGTGTGACTTCCATGCCGTTGAGCCACACTTCCCAACCCAAACCCCATGCACCCAGCGTCGGGTTTTCCCAGTCATCTTCGACGAAGCGTACGTCGTTGTTCTGTAGATCGAGCCCCAGTTCTTCCAGCGAGCCGAGATACAAATCGAGTATATCGGGGGGCGAGGGCTTCAGCACCACCTGATACTGATAATAGTGCTGCAGTCGATTCGGGTTTTCACCGTAGCGGCCATCCTTCGGCCGACGCGATGGCTGCACGTAGCCCGCGCGCCACGGCTCGGGCCCTAACGCTCGCAAAAAGGTCGCGGTGTGCGACGTGCCGGCACCGACTTCCATGTCGTAGGGCTGCAGCAGCGCACAGCCGTTCGCATTCCAATAACTTTGGAGCCGCAGAATGATTTCTTGAAAGGACGGGCTGGACATGCGTGAGCACACTCAAGAGGAAAACCCGATTTTAAGGGTTTCGCTCTAGCGAGGCAAAGTCAGATTGAAGTAATTTTGGCTTCGCGACGTTTCAGAAACGCACTAAACCCGATCACAGCCAGCAGAAACAGCCACACTGGCCAATCACGCCAGCGCACATACGGCGTCACACCTTGCCTGGGCGTGACGTTCACTTCGAGTACGCCACGCGTAAATTGCGGCAACGAGGCCACGATGCGCCCTCGCTCGTCGATCGCTGCGGTGACACCGGTATTGGTGGCGCGGAGCATCCAGCGCGATGTCTCAAGTGCACGCATCTGCGAAAACTGCGCGTGCTGATCCGCGGCGAGATAGGCACCAAACCACGCCATATTGCTGAGGTTGACCAGCAACTCTGCTTGCGGCAGTTGGCGCGCGATCTCGGCACCAAACGCGTCTTCGTAGCAGATATTGACCGCGATGGCGTGGCCGGACAGGCGCATTGGCGACTGTTGCGGCTCGCCCGGCGTGAACGCGCCGAGAGGGATATGCAACCATTGATACACCCACGAAAACAGCGGTGGCACAAACTCGCCAAACGCGACTAAATGTTGTTTGGCATATTTTTGCAGTGGCGCCGACCCAAACGCGGCAGCACCGTTGTAATAACGACGTTCTGCACGTTCATCGCCGCCGGCAGCGTCGCCACGATAGGCGATGCCGAGCAATACATCGCCGCCGTTGGCGCGCGCATGCGTCGCGATCTCAAGTACCAGGGCAGTCGGCAACTCCTGCAACATGAATGGCAAAGCGGTTTCCGGTAGCACGATAAGCTTGCCCCGACTTTTCTCGACCAGTTCGAGATAGTTCTCCACGGACGCCACTTTTTGATCGTCGCGCCACTTCAAGTTCTGTGCCACGTTGCCTTGCAGCAGCGACACGGCAAATTGCGCACCAGACGGCTGCGACCACTCATAGCCGCTGAGCAGCACACCGGTCGCCCACACGCTGATCGCGCCGCCGGCAAGCATTTTGCGCAAACGCGCCGCCGGCACGGCACGCGACAACGCGGCAGACGCCAATACGATCGCCCCAGCGCTGACACTGATCAACAACGAAATGCCAAACACGCCGAACAGCGCTGCGAAGCCCGCCAGCGGTGCCAGCGAGTTTGACGAGGGCGTTTGCGTGTAACCGAGGATTAACCACGGAAAACCGGTGACCAGCCAGCCGCGCAATGCCTCGGCGGCGACAAACGCGCAGGGCATCAGCAACAGCAGTTGCCAGCTGAGTGAGCGGCTAATCCGCGCTTGCACATAACCCGCCAGCGCCGGGAACAGCGACAGGTACGCGCAGAACAACAATATCGCGACTGCGGCCAAGGGTGCCGGCATGCCGCCGTAAGTGTGAAGACTTACGAATAGCCACGGCACACCGACGACAAACAGACCCAAGCCCCAGCAGAATCCAATCACGGTGGCTTGTGTGGGTGACTCGGCGCGCAGCCACAACGCGAACAGCATCACCAGCGACAGTAATCCCATCGGCCAGGCGTGAAGGGGCGCGAATGCGGACACGCCGATGGCACCCGCAAAAGCGGCGATGCACGCATCGCGCAACAACATGCGCCCTGGGTTCACGCGATCATCACCGCGTTTTTTCAGACGCAGCCGAGGGTTCCGATTTACCGCGCGCCTTGACCGTCGCACTGGCGGTGCTACTGGAAACGACGCGTTCGACCATCAACGAATGCACTTTGCGGCTATCGGCACGCAGCACGACAAAACGAAATCCATCAAAGATAATTGATTCATTGCGCTTGGGCACGTGCCCGAAATGGCTCATCACCAGCCCGCCGACCGTATCGAAGTCGGAATCCGAAAACGTCGACGCAAAATGAGCGTTGAAATCGGCAATTTCGGTGATTGCTTTGACGCGGTAGCGATCGCCTTTGTCCGGCAGGATGTTGTCTTCGGTCTCATCGAAATCGAATTCGTCTTCAATGTCACCGACGATTTGTTCGAGGACGTCCTCAATGGTGATCAATCCGGCAACACCGCCGTATTCATCCACCACAATGGCGATGTGGTTGCGGTTGGCCTTGAAGTCGCGCAGCAAAATGTTGAGGCGCTTTGACTCAGGTACAAACACTGCCGGCCGCAACATGTCACGCACATCAAACTCATCGGCGTTGGCGTAATAGCGCAACAAGTCCTTGGCCAGCAAAATGCCAATGACGTTGTCACGGCTATTTTCAAATACCGGAAAACGTGAGTGCGCGGTCTCGATCACATTCGGGATGAATTGTTCGGGCTCATCCTCGACGTCAATCATGTCCATCTGCGAGCGCGGAAGCATGACATCGCGCACCTGCATTTCCGAAACCTGCAGCACTCCCTCAATCATGGTCAGCGCGTCGGCGTCAAGCAGTTCTTTCTCAAGCGCACCGTGCAACAATTCGACCAACTGGTCGCGGTCCTCAGGCTCACGCAGCAATAGCGAGGACAAGCGTTCCATCAACGATCGTTTGGGGGAGTCTTCCATTGGGAGTGTCGGCTGTTGCGAAGCGAACATTTTAACCGACGCGGTCGCGTCAGAAATGAGTCGCCCGATTCAATCGCGCACATCAAGATACGGATCAGAGAACCCGAGGCCGGCAAGCACGGCTTTCTCGATCGCCTCCATGCGTGCGGCACCACGCTTTGAGACGTGATCAAGGCTCGCCAAATGCAGTATTCCATGCGCACACAGATGCGCGTAGTGCGCTGCTGGCCTCTTGCCCTGCTGTTTGGCTTCGCGTGCAACGACGGGTGCGCACAAAACGATATCACCCGTGAGCCGCGGCGATTTTTTGTCGTGGTAGATAAACGTCAGCACGTTGGTGGCGTAGTCTTTGCCGCGAAACGCCGAATTCAGATTGCGTCCTTCTGCGGCGTTGACAATTCTGAATGTGATTTCAGCGCCGAGCGGCGGTGCGATCGCGGCCAGCGACGCGTTGATCCACTTGCGAAATTCTCGGTCGCGGGGAATATTCGGCAACCGGCTCGCGCGCTGGATGGTGATCGAGAATTCGGTCAATGCCGGCGCCAATTCGAAATACCAAACACCAGCACTAGCACGCTGTTTGCGGCATTTTTGGCTGAAAACGCGCGTGGAATGGCGAGTTTCAACATTCAGCCACGTCGCGACCGAGTATGCACGTCGTACGCCTTGACGATGGCTTGCACGAGTGGGTGGCGCACCACATCGGCGGCCTGAAAGATCGTAAAGCCAATGCCCTTGAGGCCGTAGAGTGCATTGCGCGCGTCGACCAGGCCACTGACTTGACCGGCCTTCAGATCCACCTGCGTGACGTCACCGGTAATCACCGCCTTGGTGCCGAATCCGATGCGCGTCAAAAACATTTTCATTTGTTCGGGCGTCGTGTTTTGCGCCTCATCGAGAATGATGAACGCATGATTCAGCGTCCTGCCCCGCATAAAGGCAAGCGGTGCGACTTCAATCTGGTTGCGCTCGAACATTTTACTGACGCGATCAAAACCCATCAGTTCGTAAAGCGCATCGTAGAGCGGGCGCAAGTATGGATCGATTTTTTGCGACAGATCTCCCGGCAGGAATCCGAGTCGCTCACCGGCTTCGACTGCCGGACGCGTGAGCACAATACGCTTGACCAGATCGCGCTCGAACGCGTCCACCGCACAGGCGACCGCGAGGTAGGTCTTGCCGGTTCCCGCGGGCCCGACGCCAAACGTGATGTCATGCGACTGGATAAGATTCAAATACTGCGCTTGTCGCGCGGTTCGCGCGCGTAAGTCAGCGCGCTTGGTTTGCAGCGTAATTGTTTCAACTTCGATCTCCGCCACAGCCGCGTCAGTCTTTGGCGATCGGCTCAGTTGCACTTCCACCAAGCCAAGTTGGATTTCTTCGACCGACAAATCCTTGCGCGCACGAACGTAGAAATCATTGAGCACCTTCGCCGCGACTTCAATTTTTTTTCGATCCCCCGCGACCGCAAACTTTGCGCCGCGGCGTGATATCGACACATCCAGCGCCGCCTCGATTTGCCGCAGGTTGGCATCGAGTGCGCCGCACAGCGCATTGAGCCGATGATTGTTGACGGGCGTGAACGAAAATTCAAGTGACTGGGTTTTCATCCGTCAAGCCGCCTTGACGTCTGACTCGCGCGTGAACACTTCCGCGCGCAGCGTGAAATGCATCGCCTTGGTAATGCGAACATCGACGAACGCGCCGATCAGCCGTGGGTGCCCCGGAAAATTTACGACGCGGTTGTTGTCGGTGCGCGCCATCAGTTCATTGGCGTCCTTGCGCGACACGCCTTCAACCAACACGCGCTGCACGCTGCCGACCATCGATTCGGAAACGGCGGTCGACTGTGCCTCAAGAACCTTTTGCATCTTTTGCAAACGTGCCAGCTTGACTGCTTGTGGCGTGCCATCGTCAAGACTCGCGGCCGGCGTTCCCGGCCGACGCGAATACACAAACGAAAACGCACCATCGAACTTGACCTCGTCAATTAACTTCATGGTGCGATTGAAATCGTCCTCGGTTTCACCTGGAAAGCCGACAATGAAGTCGCTTGAAATGGAGATGTCGGGGCGTTGTTCACGCAATCGCCGAACAATCGACTTGTATTCCATCACCGTGTAGCCGCGCTTCATTGCAGCGAGCACTCGATCACTGCCGGCTTGCACCGGCAAGTGAATTTGCGAAACCAGTTTTGGCAAACGACCATAGCAATCGATCAGGCGCTGCGTGAACTCAAGCGGGTGCGATGTGGTATAGCGAATCCGTTCGATCTGTTCAACGCCGTGTACGGCGGTCAGCAGCAACGCAAAATCAGCATCGATGTTTTCACCAGTTGCCTCATCGAGCATGGTGCCGACATAGGCGTTGACGTTTTGACCGAGCAGCGTGACTTCCTTCACGCCGCGCGAAGCAATATCTCGAATCTCGGCCATGACATCTGCCAATGGTCGCGAAATCTCCTCGCCGCGCGTGTAGGGCACGACACAAAAGCTACAGTACTTGGAACAGCCTTCCATGATCGACACAAATGCGGTCGGTCCGTCGACACGCGCCGGCGGCATGTTGTCAAACTTCTCGTTTTCCGGGAACGATATATCGACTTGCGCTTCAGAAGTCTGCACGCGTCGCGCAATCATGGCGGGCAATCGATGCAAGGTCTGCGGTCCGAACACCAGATCAACATATGGCGCGCGCTTGATGAGCGCTGCACCTTCTTGCGAGGCCACACACCCGCCGACACCGATCAAAACGCCGGGCTTGGCGTCCTTGCCGTCCTTGAACTCGCGCAAGCGCCCCAGATCGGAAAACATTTTTTCGCTTGCCTTCTCCCGCACCGAGCAGGTGTTGAGCAAGATGAGATCCGCTTCTTCAACTTTGTCGGTCTTGGCGTAACCCTGCGCAGCTTCGAGCACATCGGCCATCTTCTCCGAGTCGTACTCATTCATCTGGCAACCGAAGGTGCGGATGAAGACTTTTTTGGGGGCGATGCTGGCTGTCATGTTGACTCCTGGGGGCGGCGCATAAACCGGACAGGGTGAAGGGTGGGCGGCAAAGGGCAACGCGAAACGGCGACTGCTAATGGACCAAGAGCCGCATGTTGCGGCTCTTGGTCGGGAGTGGTGGCCAATCCCTGATTCGAACAGGGAACCTGCGGATTATGATTCGCGGGAACCGAAAAATCGACCACAATCAGGAACAGCTAACCACAATTATATCAAAGGCTTAGTGTTGCCGGGTGTTCTGGCCTTATCTGCATTTTTGTTCCGCAGTGTCCCGCTGGTGTCCCATGAATCTGTAGGCGGGCTCTCGACTTTTACGGCGTCGGAAAACTGATGACGCGCCACGTTTACGGACAGAAAATTCAGGATGCAATTGCGCCGCCCGCAATAGACGTTTGGTCCATACCAACACCTTCGCCCTTCAGTTTTATCGCCTCCAATCGCCAACAATTCGGTCGGGCGCGCGGCAGTGGACGCCATCGAACGATCTACGCGCGGCTCGACGCAATTGAACGGCTGCGTCCGGTACGAAGCAAAGATTCTGCAGTTGGACTAAAGTAGGTTCGCAACAACGGCCTCGTGCTGCCTGTCTGCACTCAACCATAGGGAGACTTTGAATGCGTGCATTTACATCGGTAGGCGTCACACTCATGGCGCTGCTGCTCGCTGCCTGTGCGTCGCCTGGTGACGTCCGGATGAAGGGGGCCGCGTTTGAAGGTTCAAGTTCGAGGAACGCGAAAGCTGTCGCTGGGTGCATCGCGGACAGGTGGAAGGCTGGTGGTCATCGCTCGAGAATTGCAGCGCGGCGCACTGCCACGGGATACTCCTTAACCGCCGCCACCGATCTGGACATCTACGGAAAGGGCACAAACTTTGTGATCAATGTTGAGGACACCAAAGACGGCTCGACTACCCGGTTCTTCTCGAACATCGCACTGAGCTCCGGAACTGCCTTGGTCGCCGACATCGCTCGCGATTGTCAAAAGTAGATTGGCAACGGGTTGTGCTGTCCAACAAACGGTTTAGATCGTGGCTTCGCACGATCTAACCTTATTCGTTAGAAGGGGGGGATGATTCACTTAGGCTCTATGACCCACTTCCCATCTGGTGCCTCATAGAAGATTGGCTGAAGTATATTAACTTCAGTTTCTTTCCCCGCCTCCCCGACTTTTGCCACGACTTTCTGCCACAGGCGACCAGTCTTGGTGTCGAGTACGTACTGATCGCGACGGTATTCAGATATTTGTCCAAAGACAAAACGCCCATTTTCCAAGGACAGTGTTTTTTGAGGTGTCGGAGATGGCTTGCCACTCTCTTGGGCAAGAGCGGTGCTAACACCACAAAATAAGAGAACACATAGTGCAATATGGCGACGCATAGTTTCTCCCTC
>JBCKPM010000030.1:0-18641 GCA_038901675.1 Usitatibacteraceae bacterium
GGCATCCTCGGATGACTTTACGCCAGAGACACCGACCGCGCCGATGATCTCGCCGTGCGCCACCACCGGTACACCGCCTTCGAGAAACGTAATACCCGGCATCGACAGCGCCGACACACGGCCGTTGTTGACCATCTCTTCATCGTCCTTGGTCGGGCGACGCCGTACCGCCGCGCTGTAAGCCTTGCCTTGCGAGATTTCGACACTCGCTGGCGCGGAACCATCGAGTCGCAGAAATCCTTGCAAATGGCCACCATCATCGACCACACTGATGCACACCGCCCATTGGTGCTCAATGGCGTGTGCCTCGGCTCCCGCCAGAATGGCCTTTACGTCTTCGTGCGTCAGGTAGTGTTTGGTTTTCATCTCGAGGGATCGGTTGGGTTTGGAAGGTTGAATGAGCGCAGCGCAGACAAATTGTATCCACTAATGCGCCGCGCCGGCGCACGCCGTATGTCAGCTAGGGAGGGTCTGATTAAGTTGCTTTGGTTCAGATTGCGGTGAGGTTGGGGCAGCTACTAGGTCTAGTTGCAGAAGTCTGCGTAACAGCGAGAAGCGTTTTGCGCCCACAGGATTAGGCGCAAAACACAGCAATAGCACCGCTATTGCGCGTATTTGCAACGACATCGTGTGGGATGCAAAACGCTTCGAATGTAGCAGGACTTCTGCAACTAGACACTAGTGTCTAGTTGCAGAAGTCTGCGTAACAGCGAGAAGCGTTTTGCGCCCACAGGATTAGGCGCAAAACACAGCAATAGCACCGCTATTGCGCGTATTTGCAACGACATCGTGTGGGATGCAAAACGCTTCGAATGTAGCAGGACTTCTGCAACTAGACACTAGTGTCTAGTTGCAGAAGTCTGCGTAACAGCGAGAAGCGTTTTGCGCCCACAGGATTAGGCGCAAAACACAGCAATAGCACCGCTATTGCGCGTATTTGCAACGACATCGTGTGGGATGCAAAACGATTCGAATGTAGCAGGACTTCTGCAACTAGACACTAGGCATGCACGAAGGGGCAAAGCGGGGCTAGCGCACGAGGAGCATAACAAAGTAGATGCCCCAAGATCGCCGCAAGATGAATCGAATGGACTTGATCAGACCCTCCCTAGACGAGTCCGCGCAAGTAACGCTGGCGTTTGGGCTCGGCAAACCGCTCAATGGCTAGCGCAACATGGTGCGCGGCATGTCGCGATAGACCTGCTTGAGAAATGGGCACCTCTAAAAATTCACTGAAGCCGCGCTGGCGGCGTTGCAAAGCCGCTCAAAATGCTCATGTACTACGTGTACACTGCGCTTTTTCGCGACTTTGCGCCTTGCCATCATCGGCTTGATTGAATTTTTAGAGGTACCCAAATGCTTCTTCGGCGTCCTGTCCGATGCGCTGCCCGACTTCGCGCAACATCCAGCCAACCGCTTTGTGAATCAGGTCTTCATCGTCGCGATCGACTTCTCCGCCTAGAATTATTTGACTTTCAAATATAGTGCGCTCGCGATTGTTTTCGCTGACAATCAACGCTTGCCCGCCTGGCGCCACGGCGCGTCGGCAAATTTTTCCACTAGGAAGCTGACAAACGCGGCCACCCGCGGACTCTTGTGTTTGCCATGAGGATAAACCGCCGACAGCGGCACCGGCTCGACGTGATGGGCGTGGGTCAACACCGGCGTGAGCCATCCGGCACGGATGCCGTCACCGACGATGACATCGGTCAGGCGAATGATGCCGACGCCATTGGCCGCCAGTTGCAGCAGCGTTTCGGCGTTGTTCGCCGATACGTTGCCGCGTACTTCCAGGTACTCAATCCCTTGCGGCGTCGCGAACGGCCAGCGACGCAGCTGCGGTGCCGCAGCAATCGAAATGCAGTTGTGCTCGAGCAGCGCCTGCGGTGTTTTTGGTACACCGTGTTTTTTCAGGTATGCGGGCGAAGCACAGATAACGCGATGCAAATCGCAGATTTTTTTAGCTACCAATGAAGAGTCACGGAGTACACCGTTGCGAATCGCGACATCAGCACCCTCTTCAACCAGATCGACCAGCCGATCCGTGACCGTGATATCGAGTTCAACTTCCGGGTAGCGCTCGAGGAATGCCGGCAACGCGGGCGCGAGCTGGTGCAATCCAAACGCAGTGCCGACATTGACGCGCAACAAACCTTTCGGGTGTGCGGCAAACCGCGTTACCTCGGCCTCGGCCTCGGCGATCTCGGTAAGGATGCGTTTTGCGCTCGCAAAATACGCCTCGCCCTCGGCGGTGAGCGCCAATTTGCGCGTGGTGCGATTCATCAGCCGCACGCCAAGCCGATCTTCCAGTCGCGTGGTGAGTTTGGACAAGGCCGAGGGCGTCAAATCGAGGTCGCGCGCCGCGGCCGAAAAACTGCCCAACTCGACCGCCCGCACAAAGGCCTTCATTTCTCCTGGCGTATCCATGCGCAACCTCCAACTTATGAATGCAATTCCACAATATTATGCCATCCGAGATGATTGTTATCAATTTGGATGGTAATTACAATGACCCTGTTTGGGTTAAGCCCACTTCGTCGGCTCCCAGACCGTGCCATCACTTCCGCAATCCAATTCTGGCCCTGGAGGCCAACATGCAAAACCGCATCACCAACCGCTTGTCCCTGACCGAAAACGCCCGCGCCTTGCGCTGCGCTGAATTGTCACGTCTGTTTAACCAAACCGTGGCGAGCGTCACCGCCGCGCTACGCGACCACCACGAAGCGGCGCTACGCCGCAGCGCCAACCGTCTGCCGCGCGTCAAGCGCGTCATCGATTCGGCCGCTTAGCCTTGCGCCATTGGGTGACACCATTGGGCGGCACCAACCGTCGGAACCCCTCCACCGTTATAATCGTCTGCCATGCACCACGGGCGGCGCGGCTTCAAACCCCGACGGCCGCAGACGACGATGAAGCGAATTCGCAACAAATCTCCCTTACGCCTCTCCAAAGACGCCGAGCGCCTGATCGCCATGTCGACGGCAGCGGCCATGTCTGGCAGTCGCACTGAAGATCAATACTGGCTGTCGCACATCGAAACACTTGCCGCCTCGCTGATGGATCGCGGTAACGACTCAGCGATTGAAGCCGCACTCGAACAAACGCATCAGATGAACAGTCCGGCGCACGAGATCCTCGCGGCGTCATGCGAAGCTGCGGCGGAGTCTAGTCATTTTGATGTTGACGGCGATGACCGCGTTCTGCAAGCGCAGTTAATTTCCATCCCGCTGATTGCCTGGTCCAAGTACCGCATCCCGGCAGGCGTCGTCGAGGAAAAAATTCTGGCACCCATTCGTGCCCATTTGCATGGCCACATTTTGGGTCGGAATGTGCAGCTCTGCCTGAGCGGATTTTTGTATTCCATCGACCAATTGCCACGCGGATTTTCCGAGACGCGTAAGCTCACCAAAAAAATGGCCGACGCCGCCGTCAATGGCGATACCGTAAAACTCGATTACGCCAAGCTGGGCGACACGACTGAGCTACCTGCTGACGTTCGGTTTTTACTCGGCGTCGCCGTGGCCGCACGCGGCGCACCCACCTTTCAGTGGCAAGAACTGGACGCCCACCTCAGCCGCACCGAATGCCTGACACGCTGGATCGAGCAGTGCCGCCCAAGTCTGGCCAAGCTGATTCCCGGTTGTGCGTTTGAGTCCGGCTTGCCGGATGCTTTTTTCCACAACTGTCGCGAGTCAGATTTGCGCGTGCGGCCCTACATGCTGAACTCGACCATTGCGATCATCGAGACCGCATTGAAGTCCTCGCCCGGACAGTTGAGCGCCGTCATCGCTGGCGTGGGTGAAGTCGCGGTCGACGAGTACCGCGTCAGCCTGACGCGCAAGGGACACAACGAGGTGCTGCACGGCATGGTGTGGCCGCTCTACGGTAGCGAGGACGACGATGCCAATCCCGGACCGCGCGAACAGATCGAGGCGATTCTGCAAGAACACAAAATTGCCGAAGTCACACGCTTGAGCGGCATTCTGCCGCCTGAATATTGCGAAGACTGTGGCGCACCGTTGTTCTTTGATCACGAAGGCGAGGCGATGCACGCTGAGATGCCGGAGGACTCCGAGCAACCAGCGTCGCACTATCACTAATCCACTTCGGATTGACGGCGCTCATTCCGTCATCCTTCGCGTTCTCTGCGGTCGCATCCCCTGACGGGAGCCCCTGCTCTGCGCTCCGCCGCTCGTGCCGGAGGACTCCGAGCAACCGGCGTCGCATTATCACTAGTTGGGCGTCATGACAACCGTTGGCAGAGCACGCTCGTCATTCGACACGCTCACGTTTAGCTACAAAACCGATAAAGGAAAATCGATATGGCGCTAGTTGCTTGCAAGGAGTGTGGAAGCAAAGTCAGCACAGAGGCGAAGGCGTGTCCGAAATGCGGCGCTAAAGTACCTCATACGAAATGGCGGTTGTGGGTGTTCGCGTTCGTTCTTGCGTTTTTCATCTGGGTAGCGGCAACAGACCCGAAGAACACCGCCGAACTTGCGGCAACAGACCCGAAGAACACCGCCGAACTTGCGGCAACAGACCCGAAGAACACCGCCGAACTTGCGGAAATGGAAACCGCAAGCTGCATTCGAAGTAACGGTTATGGCGCATGGCGTGGATCCCTCGGCGTCACTCTTGAGGCTTTCTGCAAAGCAACGGGCGAGCTCACCCGCTTGGAAAAGGCGTGTAAAAATAATCCGTCGAAATGTTAGTCAGATTGTCTTTGCGAGAGAAATGACGCCCAACCCTGTGACGCATCCGACCGCCTTTGGCGGGGGGGGTGAACACCACGTTGGGCGTCTTAAGAAGGAGTCTATGATGCAGTATTGGGTAGTTGGCGCAATGTGGGGTGGACACGACGATCAGTCTGAAGTATTCATTCGTCGAGGGTATTGGTGCATCGGCTGGAACGATGAAGAGCAGCCCGCACAGGCCGCGCTTCGCGATCAAATTCAATCCGGTGACCGCATCGCGATCAAACGCATGTTGGGGCAAGGCTCTCCAAACATTGAGATTCGCGCGCTTGGAACCGTGAAGGAAATCGACCTTGAAGATAAACGGGTTTACATTCACTGGGCAGTCTCAGGGTTACAACGGCAAGTTCCATCCAAGGGCTGCTTTGCCTCCATTCATGACCCCTTCGCAGCCGACGACGACTGGACACGCCTAGTCTTTCAACTGTGACACAGACGCCCAACCCAACGGTCAACCGGACCTGCGCGAAAAGCCGCGCAGGCCGGTTACCTCCACGTTGACCTCGTTGTGAGCGCGCCACTGTCGGCGTGACTGAGCGTTCTCCGGCGTCGCATTGCCGCTGCGCGAAGCCTGGAGACAAGCAAGGCGTCGTCCCAGCCCTTCGACGGGCTCAGGGTAGACCGGGCAGTTGCCCCGGCTGGGACCCAGTCCACCGTGTCGTCCGTAATTCGCGAACCGGGTCGCGCGCTACAGCACGCCCATCTTCGCGACCAACGCGCCAAGCAGCGTTGAGACCGCCAGCAGCACAATCATCGACAGCGCCACGAATAGTGCGGCGTTCACGGGGCGAATGTACATGACCTTCTGCACGCCGATCCAATACAGCACAAACGTGTGCAGCATGGCCACCATGCAAATGATGACGTTAATCGGCACGAACAACAGCGCGCCGGACAGCAGCAGCGGCACCGCGCCGTAGACCGCCACATTCATGGAGCGAATCAGGCTGCGCTCGTTTCGGTCAACTTTCGTCAGCAGAAAAAAGATCAGTCCCGCCAGCAGCACGCTGAGAATTTCAAACGCAAAGTTGGCGACACCAACGTTAAAAATGCGCTCTTTGGGTACGCGGTAACCGTTGCCGACATCCCACGCGACATCAAATAAATTCATGCCGACAATGGTAGCAATCGGCGTCAACAGCGCCAACGGCAGCAGAAAGCGCCTCACCAGCACGACCACGGTCGTCGGCTCTGCCGCAATGCGATCGAACTCGGCGGCGGGCGAGAACATCAGGCCGCGGATGCGAGACAAGAATTCGGAAATCATGCTGCGCCTCCCGCCGACGTTGGGGGATAACGGCAAGACGTTACATCAAAACAGCCAAACCTTGTCAGCAAAACTGACCCACGCGGCTTTTCTTTGCACTCAGGCTCGACGCTGACGTTCGCCTCGCGCTGGACGTTGCGCGGTAAGACTACTGCTTGCCCGCAGTAGGGGCCGCCCCAGCAGCGGTCGTGTCAGGTGCGGCGCGTTGCGATTGCAAGCGCTCCAGCCACGGCTTCCAGTCAATCGGCCCGTCATCAAAGCGCTGCTTGAGGTTTTTTAGAACATTCGGCCAGGCGCGCGCGAAGTAGTCGTACGCCTTGCCCCACTCGTTGTCCGCCGCCGGCTCGCCCCAACCCATGTGATGCAACGTGACCACGGTGAGCGCCGCGCCGCGTGCGGCAAAGCGCACGACGACAACCGTACGCTGTTTACGCGCCTCAGGCAGCGACGGCGGCGCATTCCAAGTGAAAGAAATCATTTGCTTGTCCTGCACCGCAAGAAACACCATATCGTCTGCCCCCGTCAATCCAGTCGGCGCAAACGGATCCATGTAAATCTGGAATGGTCCGCCTGCGCGCGGTTCGACATTGGCTTCCGGCGCAAAAAACGATTGGATGCCCTTCGTCGTCGTCCACGCCTTCCACACGTCGCTCAGATTCGCCTTGACGGTGATCGATTCGGTGATGATGCGCTCGGGCGTCGCACTCGCACCACAGGCCACCATCATCAACGAAATTAGGCTGGCACAGACAACTCTGATCATGACGTCCTCACCATGTTGTGAATGCGCTCAAGCGCTTCGGTCAGTCGCGCGATGGGCTGTGTGTAAGCAATTCGCATGAATCGCTCCGGCACATTGACGCCAAAATCCTTGCCCGGCGTCATGCCCACGTGCACCGTTTCAAGAATGCGCTTGGACAGCGCGAAGCTGTCCGGCGCGATGGCAGATGAATCCGCATAGAAGTAGAACGCACCCTCCGGCTTCGACGGAATTGTGAAGCCAGCAGCGATCAGAGCCGGCATCAGATAATCCCGGCGCTGGTGAAGTTCAGCGCGGCGCGCTTCAAGAATGCTTAAGGTGTCCGGTGCGAATGCCGCCAGCGCGGCGTATTGCGCGGGTGCCGACGGCGAGATAAACAGGTTCTGTGCCAGCGTTTCGATTTCACGCACGTATTGGCGTGGTGCGACCATCCATCCCAGCCGCCAGCCGGTCATGTGAAAGTACTTGGAAAAACTGTTGATGATAAATACGTTGTCGCTATTGTCGAGCACCGATAGCGCGGTTGACGGTTCAGCGCCGTACGTGAGCCCCTGATAAATCTCATCGACAATCAACACGCCGCCCCGCGCGCTGACAGCGCGATGGATATCCGCCAACACATTCGCCGCAATAAGCGTGCCGGTCGGGTTCGCGGGCGAAGCGATCAGCACGGCGGCACTCCGCGCGCGCCAATGTGCCTCGACTTGTTGCGGCGTCAACTGGAAATTGCTTGTTGCGTCGACCGCAATCGGAACAGGCACGCCGTTCATGGCGCGCACCAAGTGGCGGTTGCACGGGTAGCCCGGATCGCCCATCAGCACTTCATCGTCGTTGTTCAACAGCACGCCGAAAGCCAACAGCAGCGCCGCACTCGAACCGGCGGTGACGATAATGCGCTCGCGCTCAATGCTCACGCCGTATTTCGATTCATAGAACGCCGCGATTGCCTCTCGCAGCGGCATGATGCCGAGCGCCGACGTGTACGACATCGTTTCGCAACCCAGCGCGCGTCGCGCGGCTTCGAGCACCGGCGGCGGCGTCCCAAAATCCGGTTCGCCGATTTCCATATGAATCACGTCGTGACCCGCAGTCTCCAACTCGCGCGCACGACTCCGGATTTCCATGGCCTCAAACGGGGCGATATATGACATGCGAGTGGCGAGACGGTGGTGAGTCAGGGGCATGGTGTTCCAATTTTTTATACAGATGAACACAGATAATTTGGACGGTATGCATTTCTGTGCAGAATCGCGCGCGCCGGGCGCTACATTGTCTTGTCAAGCGCTTCCCACATTTTAGACACACGCTTGACACTGACCGGCATCGGCGTGCGCAACTCCTGCGCGAACAACCCTACCCGCAATTCCTCCACTGCCCATCGATATTCGCGTATCGCCTCCTGATTCGACGTTGCGACTGACAGGTAGTGCTGCCACAGCGGTCGAATTTGCTTGAATGTTTCCAGATCGCGCTCCATCGCGCCGCCGCGCGCCTTGTTCAACCGCATCAACACCGCCTTTAGATAGCGCGGATAGTGCAGCAGTTGTGCGGTTGGCGTTTCGCGCAAAAAGCGCGGCGCGAATAGCCCGTGAAGTTGCCCTTCTATATCGGCGCCGATATGCTCCCAACCCTGAACAAAGCGCTCCTCACACTGCCGGCGAACGTCGGCCACCAGTGTCAGCGATTCGTCCATCGCCGCCGTGAGCGATGCGGCGCTCCGTCCCACCTCACTCTGGTGCTTTGCCAGCAGCGCGCCAAATTGCGCGCGGCTGCGAATGTCGCGGTGCGCCTCACTCGCACCAGCGTCGACAAACGTGGCTCGGAACGCGGCAAATACCAATTCTTGCCGCAACGCCTCTTGCACGTGGTTTTTGGTCTCCGGGAAAAACACCGAAAACTGAAACGCTGCCACCGGCGAAACCTTGACGCCACGCTCGCAAAACTTGGCAGCTTCAGGCAGCGCTAACATGAAAAGCCGCACCAGTCCTTGTGTTTGGGCCATTTTTGCTTCGAGAAGCGCGTCAAATATGGAGATTGATACATTCGATACATGATCGACCAACGCCGGATAGCCGTCGTAACGAATGCGCGTCTTGTCGTGACTGCGCTCGCAGTTGATCATCTCCGGTAGCTCATCCAGATCGTGTGGCCATGCGGTCAACCCGTCCCGCTCCATGTGATTGCGATGCAGGGTCGAGAACACCGTTTTGGATTCATCAGCAAATTGCGCGCGCAGCGCCGCAAAATCGCGCGACATCGCAAGTTCCGTCCCGTCGGCATCGACAATCCGAAAATTCATGTAGAGGTGCGGCACCACACGCCCGCCACCCATCGACACATTCCACGCATCCTTTGGCACATCCAACTGACGCTCGCGCTTCAAAAATCGCGCCATCACTTCCAGCAACAGCTCATCCGCTGCGGACAAATCATGCATGTCAGGTTTGTTGCTGATGTACTCAATAAACGCACTCACTGTGTCCGGCAGCGGCACCAGTGCGCTGCGATAGCGCTGCGGCAGCGACTTGAAATACGCCGTCGCCTTTTCGCGCAGCATGCCCATGGTCAGCCACTCGAAGCGCGCCGCGTTGACCTGATTGATCACCGATACCGGTAAGGTCACGGTCACGCCATCGAGCGGATGGGTCGGCTCGAATCGGTACTGCAACGGGAACGCTGCGCCTTTGTGCTTGAGCAATTTCGGAAACAGGTCAAACGTGACATCGCCCGCATGACGCCGCATCAACTGCTCACGCGAAAATTCCAGCGTCGCGGGTTTTGTCTTTTCAATGTCCTTGCGCCACCGTTCGAAGGCCGCCATGTTGACAATCTCGGCGGGAATCAAGGCGTCGTAGAGCGCGAACATTTCGTTGTCGTCAATCAGCACGTCCTGTCGTCGTGCTTTGGCTTCGATGTCCTCGATGGCTTCAATCAGTCGCAAATTGTTGCGCAGGAATTTGCCGTTGGTGTCGACTTCGCCAGCGACTAGCCCGTGGCGAATGAATATCTCGCGCGCTTGCTTCGGATTGATGGCACCGTAATGCACGCGGCGGCGCGGATTGATCACAAGGCCGAACAACGATACTTGCTCAAAGGCGACCACCTGCCCGGAGTTGCGTTCCCAGTGCGGATCGTAGTGCGAGCGCGTCACCAGATGGCTGGCAAGCTGCTCAATCCATTCGGGCTCAATGGCGGCGATGGTGCGCGCGTAAATACGCGTGGTTTTAGTGAGCTCCGCGGCCATCAGCCACTTCATGCGTTCTTTTTTCTGCGCCGCGACTTCGCGCACACGCTTGGGCAACACAAAGCGCATGCCGCGCGGAGCCTGATACTCGTTGCCCTCGATGGCCTTGCTGCCGACGTTGGTGATGAGTCCGGCAAGCAGCGCGCGGTGAACGCTTTCGTAGTGGGCAACTTCGGATTTGACGGGCTTGGTTGTCGCCGAAGCCGCTTTGCTGCCGCCGCGAAATCCCCCGCCAGCCGCGGGCTGGCCGCCCCCTTTTGTAACGGGGGCAGTGAGCGCGGCGAGCGGGGAATTTTCATTCCCCCCTTTTTGAAAGGGGGCAGTGAGCGTAGAGAGAGGAAAATTTTCATTCCCCCCTTTTTTCGTAGGCGGCACACCATGAATGCCACCTTTCTCAAAGGGGGCGGCGAGCGAAGCTCGCGGGGGATTTTCGGTGGTGGAGGCACCGCCAACTTCGCCACAACGCACATGCATGCCGACTGACGCGCAAAGTTCCGACAGCTGTGTGTGCACGTCACGCCATTCACGCATTCGAATTGGCGACAAAAAACTTTCGCGCATCGATTGATCGAGCTTGCGGTTGGATTGCTTGTGCTTGATGGCGTCCAAGTAGAAGCGCCAAATATTGACGAACAGCAGAAACTGCGACTTCGGGTGCGCAAACTTCTCATGCGCGGCGCTATGCTGCTCTTGTTTGTCCATCGGACGGTCGCGCGGATCTTGCACCGACAGCGCTGACGCAATCACCAGTACGTCAGCAAGACACGCCTCCTTTTCGGCAGCGACCAGCATGCGCGCAATCGCCGGGTCCACCGGAAATTTTGACAACGTCCAGCCGAGCGGCGTGATGTTCTTTGACTCGTCGACGGCGCCAAGCTCAAACAACTGCCGATAGCCGTCGTCGATCATGCGGGGGCTCGGCGCTTCGAGGAACGGAAAATTGGCGATGTCGCCGAGTCCCAATGCCTTCATGCGCAGAATGACACTCGCGAGCGACGTACGCAGAATTTCCGGTGTCGTGAAGGCTGGCCGCGCATCGTGATCCTGCTCTGCGTAGAGACGAATGCAAATCCCCGCCGCGACGCGCCCGCAGCGACCCGCGCGCTGTTTGGCTGAGGCCTGCGAAATCGGCTCGATTTGCAGCATGTCAATTTTTTGTCGCGCACTATAGCGATGCACGCGAGCCACACCAGTATCGATTACATAACGAATGCCGGGTACGGTGAGCGATGTTTCGGCCACGTTGGTTGAAAGGATGATGCGACGACGCCCGCCACCAGTGCGAAAAATGCGATCCTGCTCGTCATTTGACAATCGCGCAAACAGTGGCAGCACTTCGGTTTGCTGTGGGTGGTGTTTGCGAAGTGCTTCCGTCGTATCGCGAATTTCGCGTTCGCCCGGCAAAAACACTAGCACATCACCTTCGTGCGTTTCGGCGAACAGTTCGTCCACCGCGTGCATCACCGCTTCTTCGATGTCAACTGCGTCTTCGCTATCGTCGAGAAAATGCTCCGGGCGATAGCGCACTTCGACCGGATAGGTGCGTCCGGAGACTTCAATGATGGGTGCGTCCACGCCCAGTGCGGCAAAGTGCTTCGCAAACCGCGCCGGGTCAATCGTCGCCGAGGTGATGATCACCTTCAAATCCGGGCGCTTGGGCAAGAGTTGCTTGACGTAGCCAAGCAAAAAATCGATGTTCAGACTGCGTTCGTGCGCTTCGTCGATGATGAGCGTGTCATAGGCGAGAAAATGGCGATCATGGTGCGTCTCAGCCAGCAGCACACCATCGGTCATCACCTTGACGAACGTGTCCTCGGAGGTTTTGTCATTGAAGCGAATCTTGTAGGCCACATCACCCGCGCCGGTGCGCCCGAGCTCGTGCGCAAGGCGCGCGGCCAGCGTGCGCGCGGCAATGCGGCGCGGCTGTGTGCAGCCGATCATGCCGTGAACGCCGCGCCCGAGTTCGAGACAAATTTTCGGCAACTGCGTGGTCTTACCTGAGCCGGTTTCGCCGCACACAATCACGACTTGATGTTCGGCGATGAGCGCACGAATATCGGCGCGACGTTCGGCGATAGGTAACGCGTCGTCGAACACAGGTTTCGCGATTGAAGCGTGGCGCAATCGACGTGCGCTGACCCGCTCGTGCGCTGCAGTGAGCGCGTCGGCGATCTGCCGATCAATCGCGTCGTGGGGGTTTTTGGCGCGCATGACGTCGCGGCGCTTCTTTTCCAACTGATTCAAACGACTGCGATCTGCGGCGAGCACGTCCGCTAGGTGGGTTTCGGATTCCGACATAGCCCACATTTTACGCGGGCACACTCAGCAATCCCTATTTACCGCGACGCCGATTGCGCGTCTCAGCTCTCAGCGTCCCACAAGCCCATCGCATTGGCCATGTCGCGCGCGGCAATGCCATCGCTGGTCATCGCATCGAGTGCACTGCCGGCGGCGACCAGCATGCGCGCTACCTGACGATTTGATTGGACAAGGGCAGCGTGCAACGGCGTGTGGCCGCGTTCCCCAACCGCGTTGGCATCGGCTCCCGCCGCGAGCAAGGCAGCTACCATGCCGGTATCACCACGCAGCGCCGCGATGTGTAATGGCGTGTTGTCGGTGGCGCTGCGCATCATCACACTCGGACTTGTCGTCGAGGCGAAGTCCGGTCGTTCGGTTAGTTCGTTGAGAAACACAGAAAGCTGATCGTTTTTCATTTCGAGCGCGTGTTTTTTCTACACCACCGCGAGCAACGTGGCGCGAGGATTGCATTGCGCGATGAGGTGAAACTGCCTGTTCACTTCGACATTACTCCTGACGGTTTGCAACTGATGCGTTTCACCGGGAAGTCTACGCCTTGTGGCACGCCCGCTTGAGTACTCCTAGCAAGTTGTGGGAGGTGCCCAAGGTTCGATCTCGGCTGTTGGTGCCAAGCTTGACTGCGGGATTCGGCCTCACTGCGAATGCCCAGCATATTACTGGCCTGGAGCCAAGTACTCAAGGATTTCGTCGCCTCTCGCGTCGAAGTCGCCAGTAGAGCGCCAGCCGAGATGACGATAGAAGGGTACCTCTAAAAATTCAATCAAGCCGATGATGGCAAGGCGCAAAGTCGCGAAAAAGCGCAGTGTACACGTAGTACATGAGCATTTTGAGCGGCTTTGCAACGCCGCCAGCGCGGCTTCAGTGAATTTTTAGAGGTGCCCAGAAGCCATACGACCGTACAGCCGGATCGGCTGAGCAGCCAAGGAACAGGCGATTCAAGCCCTTGGCTCGCAGAGCCGAAACGACCCGGGATAGAAGTGCCTTGCCAATTCCTTGGCTCTCCGCTTCCGGTAGCAACGCAAGGACAACGACTTCGCCTGTATTCGCCTCACCGAAGCAGTAACCGATGATCCTGCCTTCAGATAGGCAAACGTAGCCTGGAAGATTGCCGCTTTGGATGTCATTTCCCCAACTCTCGGCGGTGATACCTATCGCAGCGAGTCGTGCTGCAGAAATCGAGTTCTCTCGCGTTTTGCCGCGCACAGCCACGCATTCCTCGGCATCGTCCGGCGTGGCCAATCGGTAAACGCATTGCATGGACGGACGCAAGAGCTTCCTGCGATGTCTAAGATCCGAGCTAAGCGGCGCGCCGCTTTGTTGTGCGTCCGCTTGAGCGAGATGTGAGGCGTGAAGGCCTTTCGACGAGCCGACCCGCAACATACTTGTGCAGAACACTTGCAATAAAAGTCTGATACGGCAGACCTTCTTCAAGCGCACGCGCCTGAATATCCATCAGATCCGGCGATGAAAGACGGATATTGACGCGTCGCTCTTTGATAAACGTCGCCGACGCGGCGGCTTTGAACTTGGCCAAATCTGCTTTGGTCGGCGAAATGGATTTCAAAACGCCGCCCTCATAAGCCGCCAGCATATCTTGCTCGAATTTGTCAGAACGTTTCATTGTGGGTTCTTCCTCAACAGATAGTCGCGGGTCGCCTTCCGGCTCGGAATGATGGTCTTCGGAAAGTAGTACTCTGGCTCTTCGACATAAGGAACAAGATGCACATACCCGTCGAGAGCGACGACGAACACGAGCTGCTTTGGATATTTTCCGCTGTTAGGGTGACGCACAACATCAAACACCCCGTCGGCCTCGATTGCAAGAACGACCTCTTCGAACGAAATCCCTCGCTCGGCCTTCAGTGCCTCATTTTTTTCATGATTCCAGCGAAACGGCTTCATCTTCGTACATTAGCATATTGTGTGCCTAATGTCACCACGGTTAGTGAACGCCTAACGTCCGAGCTCACGGTCGCGCGTCAGCGCGTCCGGGTGAAACGACGAGTTAGAACCACTCTGGTTCAACAACGCCAAGATCGCGACAGATTTTGCGCGCGAGATGGTTGTTGATTTCAGTGTGCCGTGGAATTGCGCTGCGTTTCTCGGTGATTGTATGGTGCCACTAAGAGTGCCATGCACCCTCGCGCAATAGTTCGCAACCCAGAGCCGTGAGATGCTGGAGAAGATCACGGCGCTTCATACCGCGATGGGAAATTCCTCGTAGCTTTTGTCGGCGGCATTACGAGCCTCCATTCGATTGAACTCGATGGCTTCCACAAGCGTCACCCGCAACGATTCCAAGAGCCCGTCACGCGTGGACTCTTGGCAGTTAACGCCAGGCACTTCCTCTACCCAGCCAATCCACCAGTTGGCATCTTGCTTTACAACGGCCGTAAACGTCTGCTTCATCTTTTTTGCCCTCGAGAGCTGTGAGTACATCGAACTGGTTTTTGAGCAGTTCTAACGATTAAGGTAATGGGCGCGGCGCTGTTGGCGCGTCCCAGTGGGCGAAGCGAACGAACTTGACCGCAACGTTAGGCCGCCGCCAGCTTGAGCTTGCCGACCCGCTGCAAATCGACATTCTGCCGTGCAATCCAAAGATCATGGTTGTCCTGCATGGCAAGCCAGCTCTCAGGAGAGCGGCCAATGGCCTTGGACAGTCGGAGGGCCATCTCAGGGGTAACACGACTAGTGCCCTTAAGGATGCGGCTCAAAGTGGACGCTGCGACATCAAGCTTTTCGGCAAGCTCCCGACCGCTGATGCCGTTTGGCACAAGATAAATGTCAGTGATGAATTCACCAGGATTTGGTGGATTGTGCATAGCCATTAGTGATAATCCTCGTAGTCTAAAACGTAGACGTTCCCATCTTTTAACTCAAATGTAAGACGCCAATTGCCGTTGATGGAAATGGACCAACGCCCACGCATCTCACCCTTTAGGGGATGCAACGCAAAGCCAGGTACGTTCATGTCCTCGATGGTCTGAGAAGTGTCGAGCGCAGCCAACTGCATCCGAAGCCGTTTGGCGTGGCTTGCCTGGACGCCGGAGGTGCTACCTGATTCGAATAGCTTGCATAGACCCTTGTGCCGGAACGACTTGATCATAGGTACATACTAGCATGTTGCGCATCACGCAACAAGCGGTCTAACGACTAAGTTCAACGTCCCGCTCAAAGCGGATCCGGTGGAACGACGTGTTAGGTTTCTTCACCGTACCTTGCTCAGGCGTTCGGCCATGCGGGTTTGCCAACCTGGGCCTGTGGCCTTCCATTGCTCGATCACGTCGGCTGGCAAGCGTAGCGAAATCAACTTGCGTGGATTTGGCGACAAGGGTCTTCCACCTTTGTTGACCTTCGCGCGAGCGAGCATGTCGTCCGTGAGTTCAGGTAGTTCTTCGTACTCCTCGGCCTTCACCACGTGTGCATCAACGCGCGCAAGGTCAGACTTCAAGGAGCGGCGCGATGCGAGCTTGTTCACGTTCATTAGCTTTCCTCATACTGAAGATGTGACGATCCGCGCCACGCGGCGTGTAACCCAAGACAACCATCCGCTGTTCCAACAGGCCGTAACAGATGATGCGCTCTTCACCGTAGTCTCTTCGAGTGTCTTTTACTTCAAGCGTGACACCAGCAAAGACCAAATTGGCGTCGGCGAAATCCAGCCCACGTTCAGCCAATGTTTTTGCGCGCTTGGCTGCGTTGAAGGTGATTGCCATTAAGTTATTGTATCTACAGAAACCTTCTGTGGCAAGCGGTCAAAATTGCAGGAGAAACTTAACGATTGAGCTCACGGGCACCAACAGCGGGCCGCGCGGAAGCGACAATATACCCACAGCGCTTAGGGGTCACGCTCTGCGATGCGGCTCAGACTGGTGCAGGAACCTTGTGTAGAGGTCGCGTGGAGGAGAAGCGCCAGCGTTACTCATTAATTGCCCCGCTGCGCCTCGGTGGTAGCCACCGTGCGTGATGACATGAAGCAGGATTTCTTCGCGGGTCATCAGCCCAGTGTCTCCGTCGGTGAATGTAAAGCGAACCTGCTCCTGTAGCGCGTGCGGAGGCAGGTCGGCGACGTAGTTGATGAACCACTTGTCAACGTCCTTCACCGAACTGGCAAGCGCTGACAGGGTTGGCGTTTCCTTCGTGTTCGTGGCCGAGTAGGCGTGAGCGACTCCCTCAAGGTGTGCCTTGAAGATGCAGTCCACGACATGTACATGATTGAGGACGCGAACCGCGCCGTGCACTTCGTTGGGATGAGTCGCCGAATCGACGGTCGCAAGGGAGGCGAGCAACTCGTCGTTTGCCCAGGCCTTGTATGCAAACAGCGTGCTGATCGAAGAGCTCGTTGCTTCAGGGTGGTCTCTGTTCATTGGAACTGCAAGTGATTGTTGAAATGAGATTGTGACGCATAACGTCCGAATTCAGGGGCGCGAGTGGCGCTTGCGCCGCGAAGCGTCCCCTGGAATGAAAAGTTAGCGCTTCGGTGCGGTTGCTACTTCAGCGAGCCAACGAACTATCTCGTCGCGCGATGCGGAAGGCGCGCCCAGATGGTTCGAGTCCGGTTCGTAAAGCTTGGTGAGCGGGTTGGGCGGTAGGGAACCGAACAACGGTAAATTGCTTTGGCGCAAGCCTGGGTAGTCATTCTTTGCCACGATCCATAGCACGGGAATTTGCGGGGGAATGCTCCTCACCCCCAAGGGTATGTTCATTGCGCCATCGGGATCAAACCAACTGAGGTAAGCCGCAGGGGTGGCAACAATGGGATAGGTACCCCTCGCGGACTCAAAATCGTCAAACCGTGTCTTTTCATCGCCCTTGCTCTCGGTGACAAGCTTACGGGCGCGTTCTACAGACTCGCCAAGCTTTTGCCGGAAGATAGGGCTGCCAACGCTCCCCCCCGGAGCGATTGCGATCACGCCGTCAATAGGGTGCTTTCCGCCGAAATACAAAGCAAACATGCCTCCCTGGCTATGTCCGGCGATAAACAGCCTCTGCGCACCCTTACCCCGCAATGAGGCAAGCGCTGATTCGACTTCCTTTTCAGCGACGCTAACGCTCACGTCGTAATCGCGTCTCCCTGACCAGGGCATTTCCAGATTCGCAACGAGATAGCCTTTTTTTTCGAGCGAAGATGCCAAGTCTGCGACATGCTTGGTTGGCGAGCCTCCTTTGCCATGCATGATCACGATGCCGATTCCCGACGATGGTGTTTGAGCCGTTGATATATGGGATATGCCTGTGGCAATGATTACTAGCGCGAGTGTGATGAACATGCGAATAGTTTGATTCATGTGTTTTCTCCTCTTCAGGGCTAACGTTCGAGCTAAGCGGGCGACGACGGCGGGACGCCAGGCCCGGGCTGGCGAAAATGTACCGCGTACCGCCAGACCGGGCCTGGTGGCCTGCCGTTGGCGCTCCGCTTGAGCGAGGGGTTAGGCAGCACTGTTTATGACCGCCTCAATTCTGTGACCGTCGGGGTCCACGACAAAGCAAGCGTAGTAGTGTGGGCCGTAGTCGGGTCTTGGCCCAGGACCGCCGTTGTCTTTGCCGCCGTGGACCAAAGCATGTTCGTGGAATCTGTGTACCGCTTCGCGGCTTGGCGCAGCGAAGGCTAAATGAAATCCATGCCCTTCACTTGCAGATGAGACCTCGGACTGCTTGATGCAGAACTTGTCGCCTTCGCCCGGAAGGCCATACCCAACTGCTTGGCTCTGCCCCCCGGGTCGCAGGTCTTCGAAGACTCGTACATATCCGAGCTGCTTCAATGCTCCGTCGTAGAACCTCGTTGAGCGCTCGATGTCCGTGACGGCGAAAGAAATGTGGTGAAGCATGTGCATATTGTTTGGGTCGTAGTCGGCACTCGGCGCTGAACAGGAGTGGTATTTCGGTGGCGGAACGCGAGTGCTCGTCCTGTGCTGCCTAACGTTGAGGTGAGCGGCGCGGCTTCACCGCGTCCGAATCGACTGACCGGTTAGACGGGACTGGAGATAATTGATGGCTCTGAATGAAAAAGATGGATGGCGTAACCAAGGCCCATGGACGAAGCCGACACCACTAATGCTGAAAACAGAAGGCAACCACTTTCTATCTCTATCAGCCAACTATTTTGTGCAGGGAACTCGTTTACTTTATCGCGCTTTGCGTGCTTACACGCGGTGCTTAAAAATACAAGCCATGTCTGGTTGTCGGTTGGTAACGCAATTGTTACGACAGCGTAGGTCATTTGTGTCTCCTTTGGTAAGTGAACCGTCTAACGTGTTGTTCTGCGGCGGGTCGGGGCGATGCCAACGCTCGCGAGAT
>JBCKPM010000031.1:0-18202 GCA_038901675.1 Usitatibacteraceae bacterium
CGGCGGTGTGGCTGCGTTTTACGTGCTCTCCGACAAGCCGATGATTGTTCGCATCGGCGCGATGATGGGCGTTGTCGTGCTGGCAGGTCTGGTCGGCTGGTTTAGCGCACCGGGGCGTGAATTTGCGCAGTTCAGCAAAGAGGCGGTGGAAGAGGCCAAGAAAGTGGTGTGGCCGACACGCAAAGAGGCGATGCAGTCGACCGGTGTGATTTTTGTGTTTGTGTTCATCATGGCGTTGTTCCTTTGGATTGTTGACTGGAGCCTGACCTTGGCGGTGACGAAATTTATTGGGCACGGTGCGTAAATGACAATGCGTTGGTACATCGTCCATGCGTACTCGGGCCAGGAAAAAAGTATTCAGGCAGCGCTGATTGAGCGCATTCGCCGTTCCGGCATGCCGGATAAATTCGGTGAAGTGCTGGTGCCGACCGAAGAAGTCGTTGAAATGAAGAACGGCGCGAAAGCGACGTCAGAACGGCGTTTTTTCCCCGGCTACATTCTGGTCAATATGGAAATGACCGATGAGACCTGGCACTTGGTGAAATCCACGCCAAAGATCACTGGTTTTGTCGGTGGTGTCGGCAACAAGCCGTCGCCCGTGTCGCAAAAAGAAATCGACACGATTTTGAATCAGGTCAAAGAAGGTGCTGAGAAGCCGAAGCCGAAAGTATTGTTCGAAATTGGCGAGCTGATTCGCGTCAAGGACGGCCCGTTCACGGATTTCAATGGCAACGTCGAGGTCGTGAATTACGACAAGTCGAAGATTCGCGTCTCGGTGATGATTTTTGGTCGTCCGACACCAGTTGAACTTGATTTTGGGCAGGTCGAGAAGCAGTAGGATTGTTCGCGACAAGTTTGCAGTAAACCAATGATTCGGGGCGGCCCGGTGTCGTTGGAAAGTGAAACAGAGGCCGCGAATTAACGAGGAGATGCTGTCAAGTCAGCATCGTTCGTACTCAAGAGGAATAGCAATGGCAAAAAAAATTGTTGGCTACATCAAGCTGCAAGTGCCAGCGGGTAAGGCGAATCCATCGCCACCGATTGGCCCCGCGCTCGGTCAGCGTGGTTTGAACATCATGGAATTCTGCAAAGCGTTTAACGCGCAGACGCAGAAGATGGAACCGGGCCTGCCGATTCCCGTCGTGATTACCGCCTTTGCGGACAAGTCGTTTACCTTCATCATGAAGACGCCGCCTGCGTCGATCCTGATTAAGAAAGCGGCGAAAATTGAAAAAGGCTCCAAGACGCCGCACACCGACAAAGTGGGTCGGCTGACGCGTGCGCAGGCCGAAGAAATTGCAAAAACCAAAATGCCGGATCTCACGGCCGCTGACATGGATGCCGCAGTGCGCACCATTGCCGGTTCGGCACGTTCGATGGGTATCGAAGTTGAGGGAGTACGGTAATGGCTAACGCAGAGAAAAAAGTGAAATTGTCCAAGCGCGTTCAAAAATTTGCGGGGCTCGTCGATCGCGACAAGAGCTACCCGGTCGCTGACGCGTTGGAGATCATCAAGAAAACCGCGACCGCCAAGTTTGATGAATCCGTCGACGTCGCCATCAATCTCGGCATCGACGCTAAAAAATCGGACCAGTCAGTGCGTGGCTCCGTCGTGTTACCGCGTGGCACCGGCAAGTCGGTGCGCGTGGCGGTATTTGCCCAAGGCGCGAACGCCGACAAAGCCAAAGCGGCCGGTGCGGATATCGTCGGGTTTGACGATCTGGCCGAGCGCATCAAAGGCGGCTTCATGGAGTTTGACGTGGTGATTGCGACGCCCGACGCGATGAAAGTGGTCGGCGCACTCGGACAAGTGCTTGGCCCACGCGGGTTGATGCCAAACCCGAAAGTCGGCACCGTCACGCCCAACGTTGAACAAGCGGTGAAGAACGCCAAGGCGGGTCAAGTGCAATACCGCGCAGACAAGGCCGGCATCGTGCAATGCACCATCGGTCGCGCGTCATTCGCAAGCGACGCGTTGGCCGAAAACCTGACTGCGTTGATCGCGGCGGTCAACAAAGCGAAACCGGCGTCATCCAAAGGTATTTACCTGAAGAAGATTTCGCTGTCCTCAACCATGGGCATCGGTGTGCGCATCGAGACGTCGGCGTTCTCGACGCAGCCGCAGGGTCAGCAAGGGTAGAGGAAAAGTCTGGATCCCCGCCTGCGCGGGGTGGATGGGAATGGGTCCCCGCTTTCGCGGGGTGGATTGGAATGGATCCCCGCTTTCGCGGGGACTGCGGCTCAGGCGGTTGCCTGAGCCTTGATTTGGGTCTCGCTGTTTTGTGGTCTGAAACAGCGAGGTTATCCAAGACCGTAGGGTCGAAAAGGTTGCAGTTTCGATTAAGTGGCTTGTTCGGAGCTTCCCTACGCAGATGGCGTCACCCGCAACGATGTCAGGCAGTTGAATTTTCAACTGCCGATCTCCAAGCGAAGGTCGCTATGAGTGTGGATGCAGGCATTTTGCCAGCATTCATTTTTCAACGAAAGGAGATCAAACGTGAGTTTGAGTCTGGAAGGCAAGAAAGAAGTCGTCTCGGAAATGATCGCGAATATCGCGAAAGCGCAGACGATGGTGATCGCGGAGTATCGCGGCACGGATGTGGTTGGCATGACCAAGCTGCGTGCGGATGCACGTGCCAAAGGTGTTTACTTGCGCGTCATCAAAAACACTCTGGCGCGCCGTGCCGTCGAAGGCACCTCGTTTGAGGTTGCCAAAAACCAAATGGTCGGCCCGCTGATTTACAGCTTCTCGGAAGATGCAGTGGCGGCGGCCAAAGTCGTCAATGATTTCGCCAAGACCAACGAGAAATTCGTCATCAAGGCAGGCACCTACAACGGCAAGTTGCTTGACGAGGCGGGTGTCAAAACACTGGCCAACATTCCGAGCAAGCAAGTGTTGCTGGCGCAGTTGGTCGGTTTGCTGCAAAGCCCGATCTCTCGCATCGCACGTGTGCTTGGCGCAGTTGCGGCGAACAAAGCTGCTGGCGCTGCCGAGACGGCACCAGCCGCCTAACGCTGACGTTCAACCACGCAATCAATCAAACAATTCAACAGTATTCGTAAAGGAAATAAATCATGGCATTCGATAAAGACACATTCCTCACCTCCCTCGACAAAATGTCGGTCATGGACTTGAACGATCTGGTCAAAGCGATCGAAGAGAAGTTTGGCGTATCGGCCGCAGCAATGTCGGCTCCAGCCGCCGGTGCCGCTGCTGCACCAGCCGCAGAAGAGAAGACTGAATTCAACGTCATGTTGATGGAAATCGGCCCCAATAAGATTAACGTCATCAAAGCGGTTCGCGAAATCACGGGTCTCGGTTTGGCTGAAGCCAAGGCGCTGGTCGACGGCGCACCTAAAGCTGTCAAAGAAGGCGCGAACAAGGCTGACTCTGACGCGATGAAGAAGAAGCTGGAAGATGCCGGCGCGAAGGTAGAACTCAAATAAATTTCGTCCGTTCGCTGGCTGCGCGGCTCGATCTTGAGACTGCGATGCTCACCGTATACGACATACGGTTGCGCTTCTCATCTCAACCTCAAGCCGCTCGCTGGCGCGACCGAATCGAAATTTTCTTTGAGTGGGCTTCAAAGATTCCTGCAACGGGTTCTGCCGTTGCAGGAATTTGCATCAATCGTCACCCTGTTTGTGAAAGTGCAATACCCATGCGGTGTTTGAGGCAAAAATGCCTGGAAACGCCCGTGGATACTATAGTTTGAATTTTTGCCGAGAGGCCAAAACAAAGTGCGTCGTTGAAATTGCGCGCTTCGTTTTGTCTTCTGAAACGACTACAGAAGACGTTTGGTTCGGGTGAGGTCCTCTCACCGTCCGCCAGCGAAGGGTAGCGGCCCTTCACCAAATGAAGCCGACAGAATATCGTCTGCGCCAGTCGAAGAACATTGACGCTGCAGTCCGCAGCGTTCCACAACGTTCGGAGATCCAGTAATGGCCCCAGCATCCGCCACACCCGCGCCGCAGTACACCTACACGGAAAAAAAGCGCATCCGCAAATCATTCGCCAAGCGCGCGAGTGTTCTCGACGTGCCATTTTTGTTGGCAACGCAGCTTAATTCCTATGCCGGATTCTTGCAGGCCGATGTCGCCGTCGCCACGCGCAATCTGCAAGGACTGCAGGCTGCTTTTCATTCCATATTTCCAATCGTTTCGCACAATCAGTTTGCGCGTCTGGAATTCCAAAGTTACACGCTGAGCCAGCCGCCGTTTGACGTGCTGGAGTGCCAGCAGCGCGGCCTGACCTACGCTTCGCCGCTGCGCGCCAAAGTGCGTCTGATCATCATGGATCGTGAAGCGTCGAAGCCGACCGTCAAGGAGATGAAAGAGCAGGAAGTGTACATGGGCGAGATTCCGCTCATGACGCAAAACGGCTCGTTCGTGATCAACGGAACCGAACGCGTCATCGTCTCGCAGTTGCATCGCTCGCCCGGCGTGTTTTTTGAGCACGATCGTGGCAAGACGCATTCGTCGGGCAAGTTATTGTTTTCGGCGCGCGTGATTCCGTATCGCGGCTCTTGGCTCGACTTTGAATTCGATCCAAAGGACTACCTGTACTTCCGTGTTGATCGTCGTCGCAAAATGCCGGTCACGATCCTGCTCAAAGCGCTCGGCTACTCGCCGGATCAAATCCTGCGCGAGTTTTTTGCGTTTGATCAGTTCCAGATCACCAAGAAAGGCGAGATTGAGCTTGAGCTGGTGCCGGATCGCTTGAAGGGCGCAATCGCGCGTTTCGACATCCTCGCCAAAGACGGCAAGGTGCTGGTACAAAAAGACAAGCGCATCACTGCCAAGCACATTCGCGATATGGAAGTCGCGAAGATGAAGTCGCTGCTGGTGAATGAAGAGTATTTGATCGGCCGCGTGCTGGCGACCAACATTGTCAACACCGAAACCGGTGAGATCGTGGCGAGCGCCAACGAAGAGCTCACCGAAATCAACCTGCGCAAACTGATTGATGCCGGCGTGGAGTCCATCTACACGCTCTACACCAACGACCTCGATCAGGGTGCCTACATTTCGTCGACCCTGCGCATCGACGAAACGGTCGACGCGCTCAACGCCAAAGTGGCGATTTATCGCATGATGCGTCCGGGCGAACCGCCGACGGAAGACGCGGTCAACACGCTGTTCAATGCATTGTTCTTCTCGACCGATCGTTACGATCTGTCTGCCGTCGGCCGCATGAAGTTCAACCGTCGCATTAGTCGCGATGAGTTGACCGGCGCGATGACCTTGTCGACAGATGACATCGTCTCGGTCATCAAAATTCTGGTCGAGCTGCGCAATGGACGTGGTGACGTCGATGATATCGATCACCTCGGTAATCGTCGCGTGCGGTCAGTCGGTGAGTTGGCTGAAAACCAGTTCCGTTCAGGCTTGGTGCGTGTCGAGCGCGCGGTGCGTGAGCGCCTGAGCCAGGCCGAAAGCGAAAACTTGATGCCACACGATTTGATCAATGCCAAGCCGGTATCGGCCGCGATCAAAGAATTCTTCGGCTCGTCCCAGTTGTCGCAGTTTATGGACCAGACCAACCCGTTGTCGGAAATCACCCACAAGCGTCGTGTCTCGGCGCTCGGCCCAGGCGGTTTGACGCGTGAGCGTGCCGGTTTTGAAGTGCGCGACGTGCACCCAACTCACTACGGTCGCGTGTGTCCGATCGAAACGCCAGAAGGCCCGAATATCGGCCTGATTAATTCGCTCGCGCTGTACGCGCAGGTGAACGAGTACGGCTTTATCGAAACGGCGTACCGCAAGGTGATCAATAACAAGATCACCAACGAGATCGAATACCTCTCGGCGATTGAAGAGAGCAAGTACACCATCGCGCAGGCCAATGCCGATACCGACAAGGCAGGACGCTTCCTTGACGAGCTGGTGAGCTGCCGTCAGCACAATGAATTTACGCTGGCGCGTCCGGAAACCATTGACTACATCGACGTTGCACCGGCGCAGATTGTGTCGGTCGCGGCGTCGCTAATTCCGTTCCTTGAGCACGACGACGCTAACCGCGCCTTGATGGGCTCGAACATGCAACGCCAAGCAGTGCCTTGTTTGCGTGCGGAAAAATCACTGGTCGGTACCGGCATCGAACGCACCGTTGCGCTTGACTCGGGCACAGCGGTGATGGCGCGCCGCGGTGGACGTGTGGATTTTGTTGACGCGAGCCGTGTCGTGGTTCGCGTCAACGACAACGAAACGACGGCTGGTGAAGCGGGTGTGGATATTTACAACCTCACCAAGTATGTTCGCTCGAACCAGAACACCAACATCAACCAGCGTCCGCTGGTCAAGGTCGGCGACATCATCGCCAAGCGCGATGTCATCGCTGACGGCGCGTCAACGGACATGGGTGAACTGGCGCTGGGTCAAAACCTGCTAGTCGCGTTCATGCCATGGAACGGTTATAACTTCGAGGACTCAATCCTGATTTCCGAAGCGATTGTTGCTGAAGACCGTTACACCTCAATTCACATCGAAGAGTTGTCGATCGTTGCACGCGACACCAAACTCGGCTCCGAAGAAATCACGCGCGACATTTCAAATCTGTCTGAGCGCATGCTCGGTCGCCTAGATGAGTCCGGCATCGTCTACATCGGTGCTGAAGTCGAAGCCGGTGACGTGCTGGTGGGTAAGGTGACGCCGAAGGGCGAAACGCAACTTACCCCTGAAGAAAAACTGCTGCGCGCCATCTTCGGCGAAAAAGCCTCGGACGTGAAAGATACGTCGCTGCGTGTGCAATCGGGCATTTCGGGAACGGTTATCGACGTGCAGGTGTTCACGCGCGAAGGCATCATTCGCGACAAACGTGCGCAGCAAATCGTTGACGATCAATTGAAGGACTACAAGAAAGACTTGGCCGATCAGTTGCGTATCGTTGAAGACGACGCGTTCCAGCGTATCGAGAAAATGCTCATTGGCAAAGTTGCCAATGGCGGTCCGAAAAAACTCGCCAAGGGCGACAAGCTCACCAAGGCTTATTTCACCGATTTGCCGCGTCACGACTGGTTCGACATCCGTCTGACCGACGACGACGATGCGCGTCAACTCGAGGCGCTGAAAGCAGCGCTCGAACTGACACACAAGGAATTCGACAAAGCGTTCGAGGAGAAAAAACGCAAACTCACGCAGGGCGACGAGTTGCAGCCCGGTGTGCAAAAGATGGTCAAGGTGTATGTCGCCGTCAAGCGTCGCCTGCAACCGGGCGACAAGATGGCCGGCCGTCACGGTAACAAGGGCGTGATTTCCAAGATTGTGCCGATTGAAGACATGCCATTCATGGCCGACGGCACACCGGTGGATATCGTACTCAATCCGCTGGGCGTGCCATCACGCATGAACGTGGGGCAGATTCTGGAAACGCATCTAGGTTGGGCGGCCAAAGGGCTCGGCCACAAGATTGGTGCCATGCTCAAAGCCGGTGCTGACGAAGCCAAGATGCGCAAATTCCTCGATAAGGTCTACAACACCAGCGGCAAGAAGGAAAACCTCGACGAGCTGACGTCGGTCGAAATCATGGAGATGGCCAAGAACCTGACCAAGGGCGTGCCGTTTGCGACCCCAGTGTTCGATGGCGCGGCGGAATGGGAAATCCGTTCCATGCTCGATCTGGCTTACGACGAAGAAACCACCAAGCGCATGGGGCTGACACCGACCAAGACGCAGGTCACATTGCACGACGGACGCTCCGGCGAGCCGTTCGAGCGCCCTGTGACAGTCGGCTATATGCACATACTCAAATTGCATCACTTGGTCGACGACAAGATGCACGCGCGCTCGACCGGTCCTTACTCGTTGGTCACGCAGCAGCCGCTCGGCGGCAAGGCGCAGTTCGGTGGTCAGCGCTTCGGCGAGATGGAAGTCTGGGCGCTGGAAGCCTACGGCGCGGCGTACACGTTGCAAGAAATGCTCACCGTCAAGTCGGATGACACCAATGGTCGTACCAAAGTGTACGAATCCATTGTCAAGGGCGAGCACAAGATCGAAGCCGGCATGCCGGAGTCGTTCAACGTGCTGGTCAAGGAAATCCGTTCACTTGCGATCGATATCGATCTCGTGCGTTATTAATCCGCGTGACGAACTGAATTTGGAGAACACATGAAAGCGTTACTAGACCTTTTTAAGCAAGTCACGCAGGAAGAAGAGTTCGATGCCATCAAGATCGGACTCGCCTCGCCGGAAAAAATCCGCTCGTGGTCGTACGGCGAAGTCAAAAAGCCGGAGACGATCAACTATCGCACCTTCAAACCGGAGCGCGATGGCTTGTTCTGCGCCAAGATTTTTGGCCCGATCAAGGATTACGAATGTTTGTGCGGCAAGTACAAACGCCTTAAACATCGCGGCGTCATTTGCGAAAAGTGCGGCGTCGAAGTCACGCTGTCGCGCGTGCGTCGTGAGCGCATGGGCCACATCGAGTTGGCGAGCCCGACCGCACACATTTGGTTCCTGAAATCGTTGCCGTCACGTCTGGGCATGGTGCTCGACATGACGCTGCGCGATATCGAGCGCGTGTTGTACTTTGAAGCGTATGTGGTGGTCGACGGCGGCATGACACCGTTGAACAAGCGCCAACTGCTGACCGAAGACGACTACCTGTCGAAGGTCGAAGAGTTCGGTGACGACTTCACCGCGCTCATGGGTGCGGAAGGCATTCGTGAATTGTTGCGTAAGCTCGACTTGCCGGGTGAACTCGAACAGTTGCGTAAGGATCTGGGTAACACCAGTTCGGAAGCTAAGATCAAGAAAATCGCCAAGCGCATGAAAGTGCTCGAGGGATTCTCGAAGTCGGGTATCAAACCCGATTGGATGGTGCTGGAAGTCTTGCCGGTGCTGCCACCAGACCTGCGTCCACTGGTGCCACTCGATGGCGGTCGTTTCGCCACGTCCGACTTGAACGATTTGTATCGCCGCGTTATCAACCGCAACAATCGATTGAAGCGTCTGCTGGAACTGAAAGCACCGGAAATCATCGTGCGCAATGAGAAGCGCATGTTGCAAGAGTCCGTTGATTCGTTGCTCGACAACGGCCGCCGTGGTAAAGCCATGACTGGCGCTAACAAGCGCGCGTTGAAGTCGCTCGCCGATATGATCAAAGGCAAGTCAGGCCGCTTCCGTCAGAACTTGCTCGGCAAGCGCGTTGACTACTCGGGTCGCTCGGTAATCGTGGTCGGACCGACCTTGAAGTTGCACCAGTGCGGTCTGCCGAAAAAGATGGCGCTGGAATTGTTCAAGCCGTTCATTTTCCACAAGCTCGAAGTGCTCGGCGCAGCAACGACCATCAAAGCCGCCAAGCGTATGGTCGAAGCTGAAGAGCCGATGGTTTGGGACATTCTTGAAGACGTTATCCGCGAGCATCCGGTGATGTTGAACCGTGCGCCAACCCTGCATCGTCTGGGCATTCAAGCGTTCGAGCCGGTGTTGATTGAAGGCAAGGCGATTCAATTGCACCCACTCGTTTGCGCGGCGTTTAACGCCGACTTTGACGGCGACCAGATGGCGGTTCACGTGCCGATTTCGCTCGAAGCGCAGATGGAGTGCCGCACGCTGATGTTGGCGTCGAACAACATCTTGTTCCCAGCCTCGGGTGAGCCGTCGATTGTGCCGTCGCAGGACATCGTGCTTGGGCTGTACTACATGACGCGCGAACGCGTTGCCGCCAAGGGTGAAGGCTCGATGTTCATCAACGTGGCCGAAGCACAGTGCGCGTACGAAACCGGTGAAGTATCGTTGAATGCCAAAGTGCTGGTGCGAATTTCCGAAACGGACAAGGACGAAAAGGGCGAAGTCTTCAAGCGCGTCAAGCGCTACGAGACCACGGTTGGTCGCGCGATTCTGTCCGAACTTTTGCCGCCAGGACTGCCGTTTTCGCACATCAACAAGGCGCTGAAAAAGAAAGAAATTTCCAAGCTCATCAACGCTTCGTTCCGTCGCAGTGGCATCCGCGAGACGGTGATTTTTACCGATCAATTAATGTACACGGGCTTTACCTATGCGACCAAAGCCGGACTGTCGATTTGCATCGACGATATGCTGGTGCCGCCGCAGAAAAAAGAAATCATTTCCAAGGCCGAGCAGGAGGTCAAAGAAATCGAAGCGCAATATACGTCGGGTCTGGTCACGCAGGGCGAGCGCTACAACAAAGTGGTCGATATCTGGGGCCGTGCAGGCGATCAGGTCGCCAAGGCGATGATGGAGCAGCTCGGCACCGAGACAGTCACGACGCTCGATGGCAAGCAAACGACCCAAGAATCGTTTAACGCCATTTACATGATGGCCGACTCGGGTGCGCGCGGATCAGTGGCACAGATTCGTCAGCTCGCCGGGATGCGCGGCTTGATGGCCAAGCCGGATGGCTCGATTATCGAGACGCCAATCACGGCCAACTTCCGCGAAGGCTTGAACGTGTTGCAGTACTTCATTTCGACGCACGGTGCGCGTAAAGGTCTGGCCGACACGGCGTTGAAAACCGCCAACTCCGGCTACTTGACGCGTCGCTTGGTGGATGTGACGCAGGATCTGGTGGTCACGGAAGAAGATTGCAAGACTGACAACGGTCTGCTGGTTAAAGCGCTGGTCGAAGGCGGCGAAGTGGTCGAAGCGTTGCGCGAGCGGATTCTCGGTCGGGTCGCCCAGGGCGATGTGCTGCATCCGGAGACGGGCGATCTCATCTCGGCGTCCGGCGTCATGATGGACGAAGACACGATGGACGCGATTGATGCGGCCGGCATTGACGAGGTCAAAGTACGTACGCCGCTGACTTGCGACACGCGCTATGGCTTGTGCGCCCGATGCTATGGGCGTGACTTGGGACGCGGCGCGATGATCAACGTCGGCGAGGCAGTCGGCGTGATCGCAGCGCAGTCGATCGGCGAACCGGGAACGCAGCTCACCATGCGCACCTTCCACATCGGTGGCGCGGCGTCGCGTATAGCGGCATCGAGCAGCATTGAGGCGAAGTCGACGGGAACGTTGAAATTCATGCCGACCATGCGTCACGTGCTGAATGCACGCAAGGAAGTGATCGTCATCTCCCGCAGCGGCGAACTGATCATCACTGATGATGCAGGACGCGAGCGCGAGCGCCATAAGGTGCCGTACGGCGCCATGATGGCGGTCAAAGACGGCGTCAAGATCAAAGCGGGCAACTCGATTGCGACGTGGGATCCGCATACGCGTCCCATCATCACCGAATATGCTGGTGAGGTGCGCTTCGAGAACGTCGAGGAGGGCGTCACGGTGGCCAAGCAGATCGACGAAACGACGGGTCTGTCCAGCCTCGTGGTGATCGATCCGAAGCGGCGTGGTTCGGCCGCAAGCAAGGGGCTGCGTCCGGCGGTGAAACTAGTGGACGCCGCAGGCAAGGAATTCAAACAAAACAATTCGGATGCGCCGGTGGCTTACACCTTCCAGATCGGCTCGATTATCACCGTCAAGAATGGCCAACAAGTCAATGTTGGCGAAGTGATGGCGCGTATTCCGCAGGAGTCGTCGAAGACGCGCGACATCACCGGTGGCTTGCCGCGGGTGGCCGAGCTGTTTGAGGCGCGTTCGCCGAAAAACGCGGGCGTCCTTGCTGAGGTGACTGGTACTGTGTCGTTTGGTAAGGACACCAAGGGCAAGCAACGCCTAGTGATTACCGACTTTGACGGAATGCCGCACGAATACTTGATTCCGAAAGATAAGCACGTCACGGCGCACGATGGACAGGTGGTCAACAAGGGCGAGTCGATTGTCGACGGCCCGGCCGATCCGCACGATATCTTGCGGTTGCAGGGCATGGAGGCACTGGCCCGTTACATCACCGACGAAGTGCAAGACGTGTACCGCTTGCAGGGCGTGAAGATCAACGACAAACACATTGAGGTGATTGTTCGCCAAATGCTGCGTCGGGTATCGATTGTCGATCCGGGCGAGTCGCGCTTCATTCTGGGTGAGCAACTCGAGCGCGCCGAAGTGCTCGATGAGAACGACAAAGTAGTCAAGAACGGCAAAAAGCCGGCTCAGTACAACTACAACTTGCTTGGAATTACCAAGGCATCGTTGTCGACCGACTCGTTTATCTCGGCCGCGTCATTCCAGGAAACAACGCGAGTGCTGACCGAAGCGGCCATCATGGGCAAGAGGGACGACCTGCGCGGCCTCAAGGAAAACGTCATTGTCGGGCGCCTGATTCCGGCCGGTACGGGCTTGGCCTACCACCGCAATCGCAAACGCGTCGGTCCACGCGCGTCCTCATCGAGTGCGAGCTACGGCTTTGTAATCGACGACGCTGAGGACAAGGCACCGGAGGGTCAGGCCGCCTGACGCACGGTCGCGCGGGACAGGTAATCGATACCCGGCTGTTCAAGTCTTTTCCAAATCAGGTTTGATACCGAACTTGATTGGGTAACGGACTCAGGCAGCTCGACGGTTGAAGGAAGCGAAGAGTGTAACGCGTGCGCGGTTCATGGCATTAGCGGCGTCGAAGTCTGAGGTTTGTCTTGCCTAGGTCTGGAGATCGTCAAGGGTGATGCCCTGGCGCAAGATTCTGATGCGCTTGCGGATGATTGCCAGGACGGCGGCGAGTTTTTCGAGCGGCGTCATGACCAAGTGATGTGGATAACTTCTTTGGCACTTGCCTTTCTCATCGATGGTTTCGACGGCGCACAGACAAGGCCGATGGAAGTTCACATAGGGGTTGAGGTGCTGGCGGCAAAAGGCATTGATGATCGGCGCGAAACGTTGTGGGATGTGGCTATAGCCGAACGTCTTGCGCACGATTGAGGCATTCTCGCCTAGAGGCGCCTACTTTTGGTGGACTCGGCCAGGCCGTTGTCATTGCACTGTCGAGGGCGCGACTTGGACTGCTCGATCTTGAGCTTGTTGAGCAACTCGGCGACGGTGTGGTTGAGGCACGAAGAACCGTTGTCCGAGTGGAACCCGACGATGCGGAAGGGGAAGGCCTCAATCATCGCCTGCAGCACCGGCAGCAGGTAAGCCTCGCTGATCTTCTCGGTACAGGCGACCACCTCCCACTGGGTGACGCAATCGATGGCATTGATGTAGTAGACGCCCTTGACACCGTCCAGGTCGCCTTGGTGAACCGAATCGATGCGGATAGTACCGGGTCGCCCTTGCGGGTCAGGTTTACGCCGGATGCCGATGGTGCTGACGACGGGACGGGTTTTAGCGAACTCGACCCGCTGACGCTGATAGAGCGGGCGCTGGCGCAGGTTGTAGAGATGGGAGACTTCGAGCGTGGCCAAGCGCGCAAAACGCGTATCGCCGAACGTCTCGAAGGCGCGGCGCAACAAGTGTGTAGTCGCGGGGCCGGACAGGCAGCCGTGGGCTTTGTCGACCTCGGCGAGCAGTGCGATATCGGCGGGTTGGAAGCGGCGCGCAAAGGGCTTGGCAGGCGCTTGGTAGCGCTTGACCAAAGGCCGCCCCGGATCGGTAGCGACTTGCCGGATCAAGCGCTTGACCTGGATCGCGCTGTAGCCGGTCAGGCGCTGCAGGTAGCGCAGGATGAGGCTCTTGTCGCCGCGTCGCAGGTGGCGGTAGGCGAACCGGCGCACGACTTCAGCGATGACGTCATAGCGGGCGTGATCGCGTTCTTTGGCGGCACCATCGGTAATGACAAACTGGACATCGAGGGTACCGGAAAGAAAGCACCGAACCTGCTCGATATTCTTGATTCTGGAAACATTCATGTCGATCACCATGCGCGATGATCGAGCAACCCGATCCCCTGCCCACCGCTAACAACGAGATTCAGTATCAAACCTCATTGGAATCACGGTTTCGCGTTCGGTATCAAACCTCATTGGACAAGAGGTAGTGTCTCAGTTTGAAATGTAACAGGTGATGCATCTCTTGCGCGCGCGCGATAAAATGGGACATGCCGAAAAAAGACTTAAACCAGTTAGCTAAATTCCTTGTCGGTCAAGCGACCGGAGAAACCGCGCCGCCTGCAAAACCAGAGCTTACTGGACGTGCCAAGGCGGGCCAGTTGGGAGGACTAAAGGGTGGCCAAGCAAGGTCTGTCGTCTTGGCTCCAAAACGACGCGTTGAGATAGCGCAAAAGGCTGCTAAAACTCGCTGGAAAGCCGAGGTTGAAGAGGATTAGGCATCATCTTGCGGACTGTTTGTTTTGAGATCAGTCCACTTGCAAGTCCTTTTAGAATTACATAGGGCTGCATTAAAGGTTCCGCGAAGCGATACCTGAATCGGCGATTAGTGCCCATAACCTCAAGAATGGAACCTCGATTTGCATCACAAAGCTTTTTCAAGTGTTGCCCAAATTTTGGCACCTTATAAGGTGCGCCCATAATCGCCGATAGAGGCACCTCTATTGATACGGGTTGAAAGTATCCCATTTCGTCTGGTGCAACTAGAGCGCTCGCCAACAGCACTTCTTGAAAAATATTCCCACTACGTGGGCTATGTGTTGCCAAGTGATATTGCCTGCGAATACTTTGATCTACTCGTTCCAAAACCGCTTCCTGAGCGGTGTCTACGTGCGCCTCCGTAACTGCTAGTATCTTTTCAGCAATCGCTACACGAACCGCGCATTGACCCAGCATATGCGTGTAGTGAGGCAATCCGCGAGATAGCACAATTATTTGTGCTCTGGCGTCTTTCGTCATTGTCATTCCAAGACGCGTTAGGCGCTTTGTAAGAATCTCCTCTAGTTCTTTTTCGTTCATCCTTGGCATGGGAATTTGCACAAGAGAACGCTCGATTGATTCGTGTTCGGCAATCAATTCGCTTACTGAGTCGGCCACTCCGACCAATACCAAGGTAGCGTGTACGGAATAATCAGAGAGCGCTTTAATCGTATTTGCCATTAACTCTCTGACAGTGTGATTTTTTAGTTTGTCGAATTCATCAAGGATGATGATCGGTGTTGTTGTTAGATCGAAATCCGCTAGCGTTCGACGCACGTCGTCAGGGGTAATGTCCTCTGGTCGTTTAGCCCTAAGACTGTTTTGACCATCAGAGAGGTCCGTGTAGACCTTTTGCCAGAGCGAACCAAAGTCATCATTGGGGGTGCAGTTTACAAATAGCGATGATATGGATTGTGTCGGCTTAGATAGCCGATTTGAAAACGTCCTGGCGAGTGATGTTTTGCCGACGCCTCGTTCGCCGTAAATGATTGCATGTTGCCCGCGCTGCAATACGGCTTCAATTAGCTTTGAAATCTGATTTTGGCGGCCCGCAAATAGGTCGTTCTCATCAATAGGCGCGCTAGGACTAAATACCATCAGTGCGTCAGTATCCTTGTGATACCAATCTTCTTGTGTCATTGCAACCATGTCTTGCCCGCCAATAATTAAGTAACTAAACGCCATGTTAGCTAACTAATGCGCGGTTTGCTCATATTTATTTCATAACCGACGTCAAAAGGTGTTGACAAGCTGATTTTGCTCAAGCATAATAATTCATATTGGAGGACGTGAACATGAATCGACTGAGCCTGAGTGACCGCGCCAAAATCCTACACTGCCTTGTTGAAGGCAATAGCATGCGGGCAACGACGCGCCTGTGTGATGTGTCGATCAATACGGTCACAAAGCTGCTCGTCGATGTCGGCTTTGCCTGTTCGATCTATCAAAACAAAGTGCTGCGCGACTTGCCATGCAAGCGCGTGCAGTGCGATGAAATTTGGTCGTTCTGCGGGTCAAAGCAAAAGAACGTGCCGGAAGGCAAAGAGGACAGCTACGGCGACGTTTATACGTGGACGGCTATCTGTGCCGACACAAAGCTATGCCCTTCGTTTTTGGTCGGTCGTCGTGACGTGGAGCATGGTCACAGATTCATTGCGGACTTGGCTTCGCGCCTAGCGAATCGTATTCAACTCAGCACGGATGGATTGAAGATTTACGTTGACGCTGTAGACGCAGCATTCGGCTCTGAAATCGACTACGGCATACTGATTAAGCACTACGCCAGCGCCGAGGAAACAAAGGGCACTACGCGCCGCTACAGCCCGTCCGACTTTGTGAAAGCAGAGAAGTCGCGCATCGCTGGCGATCCTGATTTCAAAGAAATTTCAACAAGCTATGTTGAACGCCAAAACCTCACGATGCGGATGTCGATGCGCCGCTTCACTCGCCTGACCAATGGGTTCAGCAAGAAAATGCAAAACTTGGAGTGTGCTGTAGCGCTGCACTTCATGTATTACAATTTTGGTCGCATTCACAAAACGCTGCGCGTAACTCCGGCTATGGAAGCCGGGATTAGCGATCACGTTTGGACGCTGGAGGGAATAGCTGCGCTTGCCAACTAATTCTTAGGGGGGAATATGGACTTGGGACTACCGGAAGCAGACTACAAAACCGCATACATTACAGTATCCGCTGAGATAGACGTAACCACTACCGAGCAAATCATAGCAACCTCATCGGCGCTAGTGACGCAACAGCACTTCAATCATTTGTATTTCTTGATTTCCACACCGGGCGGTAGCGTTATGAACGGAATTAACGTCTACAACGTACTGAGGGGGCTACCAGCGAAGCTCACATTTCATAATGTTGGCAATGTGGACTCAATAGGCAATGCAATTTTTCTAGCTGGCGATCAAAGGTATGCGTGTCCGCATTCGACCTTCATGTTTCATGGCATTGGTTTTGACATACAAAAATCAAGAATAGAACAAAAAAACGCCAAAGAAATGCTAGATGGCATTCTCGCCGATCAAAAAAGAATCGTTAGCATCATGGTTGAGCACACTAATCTCAGCGTAGCTGAGGCAGCGAATCTCTTCAAAGAAGCCCGGACCAAAGACGCGACCTATGCGGCCAGTAAGCGGATAATCTTTGATGTTAGAGATGTCAACATACCTACAGGCGCCGCCGTATTCTCGTTGGTATTCCAGCGCAAGGCCGTTTAATTGGATGTTCAACATAATTGCCACCATTCCCATTGTAACGCATTCAAACTGAGACACTACCGGACAAGACTGTTCATTGACAGTCGGGTATTAATTGCCGCATAATCTTGGGCTGTCCGAAATGTATGTGGCGTCGACCCATGGTCGTCGCCACAGACTTGAAGGCGTGCCTGTATTCGAACCCGGAACTTGTCGCTGTCGTAGTCGCGGCAGGTTTCGAGCAGGAAACAATTTAGCCATTGATCATTATTCGATTTTTATCGAACGGATTTACCTATGCCAACCATTAATCAGTTGCTGCGCAAACCGCGCACCAAAGTAATCGTCAAAAGCAAGTCGCCGGCGCTGCAAAACAGCCCGCAAAAGCGCGGCGTTTGCACCCGCGTGTACACCACGACCCCGAAGAAGCCGAACTCGGCTTTGCGTAAGGTCGCCAAAGTGCGCCTCGTCAATGGCTACGAAGTCATCTCCTATATCGGTGGCGAAGGCCACAACCTCCAGGAACACTCAGTGGTGTTGATCCGTGGCGGCCGCGTGAAGGATTTGCCGGGCGTTCGCTACCACATGGTGCGCGGCTCCCTCGACACGGCGGGCGTTAAAGACCGCAAGCAATCGCGTTCCAAATACGGCGCCAAGAAGCCAAAAGCCGGCGGCACGAAGTAATCGTCCCCCAATTTTTCAAAAGCATCCAGTAAGAGGAAACAATCATGCCTCGTCGTCGCGAAGTCCCCAAGCGCGAGATCCTTCCGGATCCGAAATTCAAGAACGTCGAACTGTCCAAGTTCGTCAATGTGCTCATGACCGCCGGCAAAAAGTCGGTTGCCGAGCGCATCATCTATGGCGCACTCGACCAGATTCAAAAGAAGTCCGGTAAAGACCCGATCGAGGTGTTCAACACGGCGATCAATGCCGTCAAGCCGATGGTCGAAGTCAAATCGCGTCGCGTCGGCGGCGCCAACTACCAGGTCCCGGTCGAAGTGCGGCCAGTGCGTCGTCTGGCGCTGTCGATGCGCTGGATTCGTGAAGCGGCGCGCAAGCGTGGCGAAAAGTCGATGGGCGCACGGCTCGCAGGTGAGTTGATCGACGCCTCCGAAGGTCGTGGATCGGCGATCAAGAAGCGCGAAGAAATTCATCGCATGGCTGAAGCAAACAAGGCGTTCGCCCACTACCGCTTCTAATCGGATTGATCCGCTGCCGCTGTGAGCAACAGCCAGTTGCTGAATCCTAGGGATTGAAGCTGGCTGATTTGCCGACTACGGCGTGACCAACAGTTCCGACCGTTCCCGGGTGTGACCCGGGAGATTTTTCAGGTGAGGTTTT
>JBCKPM010000032.1:0-17256 GCA_038901675.1 Usitatibacteraceae bacterium
CGCTAGGCTTGTGCATATGATGATCATCGTCGCATACGATGTCTCGACGGAAACAAAGGAGGGGCGACGTCGATTGCGCCGGGTGGCAAAGGTTTGCGAAAGCGTCGGGCAGCGAGTACAGAATTCGGTGTTCGAGTGCAAAGTCGATCAAATGCAGCTCGACGAATTGGAACGTCGGCTACTCGCCGAAATTAACGAAGCCGAAGACTGCTTACGGCTATATCGCCTGACAGAGCCTGTTGACTTGCGTATCAAGCAATACGGAAAGTTTCGATCAATTGATTTCGAGAAACCACTCGTGATTTGATGCGCGAACAGGAAGCGATGGCCGAATTCCGCACCTGTTCGCGCTACAGCAACCTGCTGATTATTTGGAGAATTTATTCCGTGCCGTGCTTTTGCCTTCATCCCAACAGCGCAACTCGCATAGGTTCGCGCAGAGCCAGTGAATTTGTTTTGGGTATCATGCAGTTGCAGCAATGAAGTTGCGCCCGCGCTCACGCGCGGGCGAGGATTGAAACACATCGAGCGTAATTCGGCCAATAAAGTCGGAATTACGCGTTACCGCTGTTGCCGTCAAGCGACGCTGCCACCGCGCACAACCCGGTCGGCGCATAAATCGCAGGTGCCTTCAAACTGCGCCAAAGTCCCAACGGGTACATGCCGCGCTGGAGCAACTTCACCGCCACCATCAAGGTGATGCGCGTAGTATCGCGCACCGGTCTGAAGTAGCTCTTTCGCGCATTCGCGGCGTAGATCGCCGGCACTGGCACGGCGAGGGTCACGCAACCGCGGCGTCCCGCTTCGATGATGATTTCGCTCTCGAATACAAACCCTCCGCCGGAACGCCGACCGTGCTGATAGGCGCGGAGTAATGCGGATGGATAAACACGAAAACCGGACTGACTATCGCTCACCGGATGGCCCGCGGCCCACGCCACCCCAAAATTGGCGAAGCGATTGGCGCAATAACGGCTCAGCGGAAACTGACTACGATCATGCAATCGCGAGCCGATGATGAGACGGTCGGGATAATCGCGCCACGCGGCAAGCAAGCGCGGAATGTCCTCGGCACGGTGCTGGCCGTCGGCATCCATGGTCATCACGGCGGCGGCTCCGGATGCGAGCGCGAGTTCCATGCCGCGCAGCAGTGCCTGAGCCTTGCCCAGATTGCGCGGCTGCGTCAGCAGCGTGAGCGGCAAATCGGCAACACATTGTCCGGTGGCATCGGTCGAGCCATCGTCGACCACGATCACCCAAGGGTGTACCGCCAACACACTTAGCGCCACTTGGCGCAGATTGTCGACTTCGTTATACGCCGGGATCACCATCGCCACCGCAGAGGTCGAGTGGTCGCTCATGCCATCCCGCCGTTGAGGCCAATGATCTGCGAGGTCAGATAGCCCGCCTCGTCAGACACCAAAAATGCGATCAGCGCGGCAACTTCGTCGGGCGTTCCGGCGCGTTTCATCGGTACCAGTTGCTTGATCGCGTCCGCACTGAAAACGCTTGCTGTCATTTCCGAGTCAATGATGCCCGGGGCCACGACGTTCACGGTGATGCCGCGCGTGGCGAGCTCCAGCGCGAGGGATTTGCTCGCGCCGTGCAGCCCTGCCTTCGCGGCGGCGTAGTTAGCCTGGCCGCGATTGCCCAACTGCGCGGCGATCGACGATACGCTGACGATGCGCCCCCAGCGGGTGGCCATCATCGGCAACAGCAGCGGCTGGCTGACATTGAAAAAACCGTGCAATGAAACATCGATGACCTGGTGCCACTGTTCGGCTCGCATGCCGACTAGCGGCGCGTCGTTGTGACAGCCCGCATTGTTGATCAGTATCTGTACGGGGTCTTGCAACAATAACGCCTCCAGCGCTGTCCGACTGGCATTGGCGTCAGTGACATCAAACGTGATGGTGTCGGCACTACCACCATCGGCGCGAATGGCGACGCACAGCGCCTCGGCGCGTTCGGGATGACGATGGGCGTGGATGATGACCTGATGCCCGGCCAACGCGAGGCGACGACAGATCACCGCGCCGATGGCACCGCTACCGCCAGTGACCAGCGCGCGCTTCACGCTTGCCCGCCTTGAATGACCACGGTGGCACGCCCACTCAAAATAATGTTGCCCGCACCTTCGAGTCGGAATTGATACAGGAGGGTGTCGCCCGCGACGACAATTTTTTCGGCGTATACGTGCAGGTCGCCCGGCTCTCCATCGAGATCAGGTTGCAATACTAGGACGTCGCGCGCAACGGCCAATACGCCTGGTGCTGGTCGTGCCTCACCGCCGCTGGGAAGATTCATGCGATGGTGCACGGCCATGGCTTGCGCCGCATATTCAATGCCGCACCATGCGGGCAAGCGCCCGTTTTCGCGTAACGGGTGATCGGCGGCGTGATGGCTGACCGCGAGGCAATGAATGGACGTTGCATCGCACGCCAACACCGCGTCCAATAGCACCATGTTGCCGCTATGCGGCACGAACTGTGCGATGTCCATTTTACTGAGCAGCATATTGAACGATGGGCGATTGAAAACGGCGGGGGCGGTGCGTCATTGTGGCGTCCATCGCACATCGACACCGAGTCCGTCGAGATATGTGAGGCGGATGGCTGTGGGTTGCGCGCGCGCCTGTGCGGTCAGCAGCGGCATGACGTCCGCCATGCAATTGGCGGTGCGGTCGGCGAGTGTGCATTGCGCCTGCCAGTCCGGTGCAGCCGGTGGCGGCGTCGATGCGTCGCCGTTACTCAGCGCCACGGTTAGTTGCGCCAGTGAACTCGCCGCAGGCGCATGCGTGAGCAGCAGCGCCACCGCAAAATCGTGCTGTGCTGGCCAGTACGGCGAAAGTGGAAACGGTGCCGCCAGATCGTAGGCGACGAGTAGCACCGGGCGCTGCTCGGTGATGGCCTGTACCGTCGCCTCCAGCAAGCCTGCCGCGAACGGTGCCGGGTGTGCACAAAGGCTGGTGGAGGGATCGTGGCTGCGCAGCGCGATGCTGTAATAACCGGCGGGCGCATTGTGCACAGAATTGTGAAAACTGGTGGGTGACACCTCGCGTTCAGGCGTCGCCAGCGCTTCGCACAACTGATGCAAGATCGCGCCATCGCCACCGCTTGAGACAAACACACTATTGACACCCGCGCCGCTCAAACCACTGGCAGACAGCGCCTGCGCCGCCGCCGCCCACGCCACCCGCGTGCTGGCTGACGTGCGCCGCCGTTCGGCAGGCGGCAGTGGCAAGTGAACGACCGGCAACGGTTGCGCGCACCACGCCACGTCACCGCGCAAGATCGGCAGGCTGGTCTGCCAATCGGGTAAGCCGGGCGCGTGCAGGCCAACGCCGGATAGCCAGACTTGCATCATGCGCTCGCGCCGAAAATCAAGGCGCAATTGTTACCGCCGAACCCAAACGAGTTGCTCATGGTGCGCTTGAGTTTCCGCACGGTGGCGGCAGTCTGGACACGGCAACGCAAGGTTGGATCGGCGCGCTGCTGGTGGAGTGTGGCCGGAACCGTACCCGAACGCAGCGCCAGCGCACAAATGATGGCCTCGGTGATGCCTGCGGCACCCAAGGTATGTCCGGTGTGGCCCTTGGTGGAACTGCACAAAATCTCGGCCCCGAATAATTCGCAGATGGCATGATCCTCCGCGCAATCATTGGCCACACTCGCGGTACCGTGCAAATTGACGTAGTCGATATGTTCGGCACTGAGCGCTGCGCGCCGCAGGGCTTCACGCATAGCTAGCAGCGCGCCGAATCCTTGCGGGTGCGGCGTCGACAAGTGATGCGCGTCACTGCTTTCACCATAGCCCAGCAACGCCACATCGCTATCGCTGTCACGTTCCAACAGCGCGAAACCCGCCGCCTCGCCAATGCTGATGCCGTCGCGATGTGCATCCCACGGCCGACACGCCACGGGCGACAGCAACGCCAGCGAATTGAAACCGTACAAGGTCGTCATACATAGGCTATCGACACCGCCGACCACGGCTGCATCGCACACTCCCGCTGCAATCATGCGCTGTGCAGCGGCGAAAACCTTGGCGCTGGACGAACACGCGGTCGAGATGCTGAATGCGGGTCCGGTCAATTGCAGCGTGTGACGCACAAAGTCGGTGACAGAGTACAGATTTTGTGTGCGCGCATAGTCAAACGTCGGGGGCAACTTGCCATTGGCCGCACGCGACCGGTAGGCAAGTTCGGTGCTCAAAATGCCTGCCGTCGTCGTGCCGATGATGACAGCCACACGCGATGCGCCCCACTGCTGCCGAGCGCGCTCCACCGCCACCCGAAACCCATCTTGCTCGAGCGCGACATAGGCTAGGCGGTTATTCCGGCAATCGTAGTCGTACAGGTTCGCCGGCAACAGGTCAGCGTCGACCTCCGCAACACGACCAATCCAGGTCAACAACGACGCGTCGGGAAAATCGTTTGGACGCAAACCCGAGCGATCGTCCTGCAGGGCAGCCAGCATGGCATCAAGGCCGAGGCCGAGCGGGCTGGCGGTGGCGAGTGAAGTGATGGAAAGTGGATTCAAGGCGTTGGTCAGGAAGTGTGATTTTAAAGTATTGTGTGCATGCAGCGATACGTCTATCGGCCGCGCCACGCGGCAACGTTCATCAACGAAAACAAGGTGCCCAGTAGAACCGTTAAACCGATCGCGTGCAATACCGGAATTGCGGATAGCGTGAGGCAGGCAAACGCGGTCAGGCTGGTCATGCCGCAGACCGTGACGGCCAGCGTGGCACGTGACGCGTCGCCTGCGCTCGGCTCGCTCGCCGCGTCAGGCGGGTTGCTACCGATTTCGCGGGCAGTGGGCGGGCGCAGAAAAAACAGCGCGTAGTTGAGTCCGATCCCCAACACTAGCAACAAGGAAATGAGATGAAACAAATTCAACCGTTCGCCCATCGCGACTAACGCGGCTACGGTCATCAACATGCTCGCCAACACCGGCGCCAGCGTGGTGAGAGCGACGCGCACGCTGCCCAGCGTGGCGACCAACAAGACGCCGATCACCGCGATGCCAATCGCTACTAGCCACAGGCTTTGTTCGCGCGTGTGACGCAGCAAGGTTTCCGCGTCACCCTTGATGTCGAGCAGCGTCACACCAGTGCCGCCGCGTTGTGCGATGTCCGCCTGTAGCCGCGCGGGCGCCTTCACGCCGGACAACGGCGCCAGCGCTAACCACTGCTGATTGCTTTGCATCAACAATGCGTCCACGCGTGACGCCCATAGCGTGCCATCGAGATCGCTGCGCTGGATGAGCGGTAACGCGCGCGTCCCAGCCACATCACGCAAGAATGGCGCGAAGGTATCAGGCCTGAACGGAAGTCCGCGCAATGCTTGTGCCAGATTGCGCGTCGTCGTTGCAGCATCAGGCAGCATGGATTGGCGGGCGCGTTGTGCGGCTTGGCTGGGCAACAGTTGCGCCGCGAGCGCATAACCTTCAAGCGCACCGTCGGCGACGAGGCCATCAAGCCATGTCTGATGGCGCTCGCTTAACGCTAGCGCGCCCTCGCGGGTGCTCGCGGAAAAAGTCAACAGATAACGTACATCCGGTGCGCCCAATTCGCTGCGCAACGCGCGATCTTGCGCGAGTGCTTGGGCGTTGATCGGTGAGAGCCGATTTAGATCATCATCCCAAATTACCTCCGCGCGCGCCATCAGCAACGCCGCCGCGAGCAAAAACAGCATTGGCAGCCAGCGCGGCAAGCGTGGCCACCAGAGTGACACAGTCGGCAACCGGTACGGTCCGGGATTGAGCATCGGCAGCACCCAGCGCGTGGTGAGACCTGCCGCCAGTGCGCCGGCTGCCGTGAACACACCGAGTTGTCGCAGCCCGTCAAAATCCGAGACCAGCATCACCAGCGCGCCGAGGGCGGTGGTCAGCATCGCGAGCCACATCGCGCGACGGATGCGCTGTGCCGTGACGCTGAGCGCCTCTTGGTCGCGCCGGTGGGTATAGAGATAGGCGGGATAGTCGATCGCTTCCCCAATCAGCATCGCACCAAAGGCCAACGTGATGCCGTGGATCACGCCAAACACCGCCCCCACGGCGGCAGCACCAATCACCAGCCCGCTGGCGAGCGGAATCAGGCTGAACGCAACTGGTCGCCACGCCCGATAGGTCCACGCCAAAATCAGCGTGACGAGCAGCGTTGAGATGAGGGTCAGCAACGTCGCCGCTTGTTCAATGCTGGCGCGTGACTGCGCCGTGAATACGGCAGGGCCGCTCAGCAGAAGAGTGGCGCTACTCTGCGAACGTGCAGCGTCAAAGGCGCGGTGAATTGCCTCAATGGCTTGCTGCTGTGCGCGCGCATCGAGCCCAGGTGCCACGCTGTAGGCGAGTAGCAGCGCCTGCGCGCCGTCTCGTGAAAACCATACGCCGTGTTGGGTGTTCGGCGATTGCGTGCCCATCAATGACAACACCAGCGTACGCATTTCACCGCTGGGGTCGCGCGGCAGCCACGCCTTGATCGCCGCGCCCACCGGCGAGCCCAGCAGTTGCAAGCTGTCTTCTAGTACAAGGCGCAAGCCGGCCTCACTGAACGTTTCCGGCGAGAGGCCAACGCTCAACAAATAGCGACGCTGCATCAACCACTCCAGTTGCGCGGGCGGCGGCGGTGTGCCGTTGGCAACCAGACTGAATTGCCCGCTTTCGCGCAAGCACGTGGCAAGCGCCTGACTGATGCGAGCACGCTGTTCGACGCGGTCGCCGCTGATCGCGAGCAGGATGAGGCGACCGCTGACGCCGTCGCGCAACTGATCGACGAGCAGCCGCTGAGCCGGACTGGCGTTGCTCGGCAGGAATCCGCTCAGGTCAAAATTGAGTGGCGTCCGCACCAGCCAGACCACACTGCACAGCATGATCGCCGTCCACAGTGTCAGCGTCGCGCGCGAATTCAATCGCGCGCGTCCTCGATGAGCATCACCGATCGATCCTGATTGGCTTCCACGATTTCAACGCGGCGCAGTTGCTGGGCGCTGCCTTGCAGGCGCATCGTTGCAATGAATTGCGAGAGGCTCTCTTGGCGCGGCTCGAGCGTGATTTTCCACTGGCTGCGGTCGCCTTCGAATGCCACCCGGTAGTGCTGGTTGAGCGCAGGCAGGTCGCCCGCCAGGGTCGCGCGGATGCTATCGACCAACGCCCAGATTTGCGGCTGGCTGCGCAAGGACATGGTGCGCGTGCGATTCTGGCGTTGCCATTCGACGCGATCGCCGGTGACGCGCAACGATTCAACGTAGGGTTTGGTCACCGTCTTTTCGAGATGATCAGGACGCACGTAGCGCAAGGTGCCCGACAACCGCAGTGGCGCGGTCAGCATACTCAAGTGTTTTTCTTCCGTAAAGCGCGCGCGGCTCTCGCCAACCTCGGCGAAACCAGCCATCAGTTGCGACAGCCCCCACGATTCGGCCGACGCCAGCGGGCACAGCGCGGCCAGCACGAGGCAAAAGCAAGCTTGTTCAATCCGCCTTCGACCAAAATGCATAAAAATTAAACCAATTAAAAGGGGCGCGCCGACACTGTACTTCCAATCGCTCGGCATAGCGAGCGGCGAAGTGTGTACAACGATCAACGCGCTCGGTACGCGGGACGTCGACGAGGTCGGCAAAATTCTCGAACAGAATGCGATATCGATTTTGTCCTTCATACACGCCGAAGAACAGAACCACTGGTGCCTCGGACAATCCGGCCAAAATCCACGGCGCCTGCGGGAATACCGCCAATTCGCCAAAGAACGAGGCGTGGACGACTTTGTCCGGGCCTAACGTGCGATCACCAAGAATCCCAAGCATTTCGCCGCGCTTAAGACACTCCATGGCGCGCAGCAATGAGTCGGGCCGCCCGAGTGGAATCAACCGTACTCCTTGCGCCTTGGCGTTTTCAAAAATCTGGTTGGTGTTGACAGCGTTGTCGATGTACATCAACACATTCAGCGGTGGAAACCCGTCACGGGTTGCGAGCCCGGCGCGCAAGATTTCAAAACTGCCGAAATGTGCGCCAAGCAAAATCAAACCACGTCCGCGCGTTAACGCATGACGAACATGCGTTTCGCCGTCGATCCGCACATCGAAATACGCCAGCCGACCTGCCACCAAAAACAATCGATCATGGGTGACGCTGGCGAATGCCGCCATGTGTTGATAGCGCTCCCCCCAGCGGGACGGGCGGCCGAGAACACGGGTCAGGTAGTCGGTTGAGGCGAGACGTGCGGCTCGCGCAAAAATCAGGAAATAGCAGCAAATGAACGGCAGCAGCATGCGCCCGACGCGTCGACCGGCGCGCAATGACAGTGCGGCATAGAGCCGCATCACCCACAGGTTGCTACGCTCCGGTCGTCTGGCCCATTCGTCGCTCATGGTCTTTGCTCGAACACACACAGTCCCGTGACCACCACCCGCTCACCTGCACTTAATGTAAAGCGCGCGCTGTTGCCCGCGCTCGGCGTCCAGCGGATCGTGAATGGTTGGTCCGGGCGCAACGGCGAGACAAACTTGACCAGCGGCCATTCGCAAATCTGCGCACGCGAGTGCGCCGCGACTTGCCATTCTGCAAACGTGCGTGCTAACTGATTCAGCAGCACTACGCCGGGGGTGATGGGATTACCCGCGAAATGTCCCGCGAGCGCCGGATGGGTCGCGGGAATCACCCCGGTGAATTCGCCGCTGGTCTTCATTCGGAATGCAGCAACGCCAACTCGAGTAGCGCCGACAGCGGCAATTTGCCTAGGTCGTTGCGCGGCAGCGCGGCCACACAGTGCAGCGGTCGCGGCAAGAATGCCGCATCCAGCTGTTGGCGCAGCGTCGCGAGCAGACGCGCCCGGTCAAATTCTTCCATCACGACAAAGGCCATCAAGCGCTCACCTTCTGTTGGCTGAAAGAAGGCACCATCCTGCACCCCAGGCACCGCCAGCAGCACTTGATTCAAAGCGTCGAGGTGAATACGTTTGCCGCCGACTTTTATCAGGTGCGCATGCCGACCGTGCAAATTGAAGCGCCGGCCTGGCAACATCTCAATGTGATCGTGCAGCCGCAGCGCACCACCGGCGCGTTCACCGCTGATCCACGTGTGTTCTTGCGCCTGACGCATCTCCAGATCGGGGCACAGGCGCCATACCGTTTCCTGGGTCGGTCGTCGCAGGCCGACCATCCCCGCTTCGGTGCAACCGTAAATTTCGTGCAATGGTGCCTGAAAACACGCTTCCGCGGCGCGCGCCAATTCGGCCGACAGTGTTTGCGTGGCACACAACATGCCGGCGAGCTTGGGGAAGCGCAAACCACTCTGGACACACGCGCGCAAATGCAGCGGGGTCGTCATCCACCACAACGGTTCGCTCAATGACGAGCCGTAGCAGGCCATGGCCGCATGAATGTCCTGCGGCAGCAGCGGGCAGCCGCCGACTACCGTCAAGCCGGCTTGCATCGGCAGCAGTACTGTCGATTCGAGACCGAACATGTGCTGCGGCGGCACGCTGCCCAACACCGCACCGCTAATGCCGAGCTCGCTGCGCAACAATGCGGCACCTGTCGCCAGCATGCCCCAGCTTTTCCCATGCGGCTGGGGGGCGCCCGTGCTACCGGAGGTAAAGAGCGTCGCCGCATTGGCGTGCTGGTTCAGGGTGATCGGCATAACATCATCGGATGCGACAAGCGACAGCTGATCCAAACGAAGGTGGGGCAAGTCTGGTCGCGATGGCGGGCCGTCATGCAGCGCTAGAAACTTCGGAAATGCGGGCAAGATATCGGCGAGTCCAGCGGCGCTGCGATTACCCGGTAGCAGCGTCGTGCAATTGCGCTGTAAGGCAGCACAAAATCCGAGCATGAAAAATAGTCGGTCATCGCACAAATTCAGGATCGCGTGGTGCGCTGGAAATCGCTCTGCCAACAAGCGCACCATCGCGATGAACGTGGCGCAATTGACGCTGCGCGTCTGGTCAAGGAAGACCGGCTGATCGAGGCCGTGGTGGGGGAAGAGCTGGATCGTCGGCTGCATGGTAACCGCCTAGCGCAGACCCGCGGCACGGATGTTTTTGAGCAACTGCCACGGGCTGGCGTGCTGATATTGCGGAAAACGCCAGCGGCGATAGCCAACCTCACCGATAAACAATGACGCCAGCAGCAAGTAGCTGACGAGATGCGTGAACAGCGACCAGAGCGACAGCGACGCCCACGCGGCGAGACCGGCGGAGGCGACGGCCATCAGCGCAAAAAACCCGCACCACAGCATCGTCAGACAACGGGTGTAGCGGACTAACTCCGGCGTCAGTGTGCCCTGCTCCACGCGCGCAAAGCGGGCGATCAACGGCTCGCGACCCGCCCGCAGCGTTACCCCAAAGACCGTCAGTAACGCTAAATAAATCAGGATCGGGGGAACATAAAACAGCCAGCTCGCCGCCCAGTGCTGGGCTATCGCGAAGTGACTAGCCAGCGGGTACAACACCAGCAGCAACAGCAGCGGGAACCATACGGCAAATCTCATCCGCCGGCGTGCTGTGGTTCGAGCCGCGCCTGACCATGCGCCGCAATGCGCGCGCACAGCGCGCGCAGCGAGGCAAAAGTTTGCGCGTTGTCTGGCGCGTCGGAGCGTAACTGGAAGCCGTACCGCTTGGAAATCGCGAGCGCCAGTTCCAGCATGTCGATCGAATCGAGCCCCAGCCCGGTATCGCCGAACAATGCCACCAACGGATCGATCTCGTCGGCAGTCGAATCCAGTTTGAGGGTGGCGACCAAAAGCTCGGCGACGGCTTGCTCTAAATCGGTTTTAGGTTCCATGCGGGTCCTGATAGGGCAAGAATTGCAGCGGATGCGGCGACCAAACGCGTCGAACCGGTCGATGCAAGAAAATCGTGTGGCACGGCGCACGGGTGCACAAGTTTACGAAACTTCCCCGGGTCAAGCAAGGCGAACATCCGGACATCGCGGGCGAGTCGCGCTGTCTAGTGTCGCGCCGTAAAGGTCAACAAGCTGTGGCAGATGCCCACGCCATCGCGAATATCCATGAGCTCCAAGCCTTCGCGGCGAGCACTGTCGATGTAATCCTTCGCACGATACATTTTGCTGTTGCCGCTGGCCAGTGCGGTGAAATACGGCGACGTATTGATGAGGCAGTACGCGGAAATTTCGTGCTGTTGGCGATCCCAAAACGTATCGAGTACATACACTCGTGCCCCTGGCGCGAGGGCTTCTCGTGCGCGGCGAAAAATGCTGCCGATGGCGGGCAGCGAAAAACAACTGAGGAACTGACTCATCCAGATCGCGTCTTGGCCGGGTGGAAAGCGTTGCGCTTGGTCGAGAATATTCATGCCGACAAATGTCGCCCGTGCTTCCATTCCGGCGGCAGCAAGCGTGTCGCGCGCGACCGCCAATTGGTGCGGCAAATCAATCAGCGTGACGCGAACATCGGCGTCGTGCACGAGACAATGCAGGGACCATTTGCCTGTGTTGGCACCGATATCGAGCAGCGCTCTGGGATGGGTCGCAAACACCAGTGGCAAAATTTGCGAAAACGCCGAGTCTGAATAAAGGTGGTCGAACGCATACCATGAGCTGCGTGCCGGTTCTGGAAATTGCGTGAGGCCCTCGTACAACGTTGACCAATCGCCAAGCGTTTTAAGCCCGAGCGGCAATGCTGCGCGCAGACTCGCTTCCAAGTCAAACAAGCCGCGATAGCAAACGTCGTGGATAAAGTCCGCGTTGACTCGTGCCATCTCATCGTGCAGCACAAAATAACCGACTTTGGTGAGGCTGTATTGTTCGTCTTCGAACGCCACCACCTGTGCACTCAAGCAAGTTTCCAACAGGACGCTAACTGCGTACTCGGACAACTGATGGCGCGCGGCAAGTGTGGCGACGTCGAGCGACACCCCCTGTTCCAGGCTGCTCAGAAGCCCAACCTTGCGGGCGATGCGGACACACTGAAATACCACCGGACCGAAGGCAATTTTGAGCGCGGTGGCTTGCGCGTCGAGCGCTGTCGTCGGGAGAGAGAAAAGTGTAGCCATGTCAATGTTGCCTCTCTAGAACCGCGCCGAGATGGGTGCGGCAGTTTAACCCGCACTGTGCAACCCAGGCTTGTGGTGTTCTCACCTCACTGAGCGCGTGTTGGTTGACGCCCCGCTGCGTTTCATGCGCCGCCCGCTGCGACCATGGACGCATGCCAAAACCGCAGATAGAATGGGTCGCCACCACCACTTGGCCGACACTGTGGCGGCGCAATTTTTCAAGGTGGGGGCGGGCACTTTCCGTGTCGGTAAATTTTCTATCGGGGGAGTTGCAGAATGAACAAAAATCATGCGACGTTGGCAATTATCGGATTGATGCTTTGGCTTGGTACGTCGACGGCGAGTTGGGGGTGGGGAGGGCAGCCGATCCAGAACGTCAATGATGCCGCGGTCGCGAGCGCAAATCCGCTGAAGCTCGCCCAAGTCAGAACCGCGATACTGGCGTCCGGTATTTCGCTCGGCTGGACCATGGCCGAGGTCAAGCCCGGGCTGATTCAGGCGACCCTAAATCTGCGTAAACATACCGCTGTGGTCGAGATTCCATATTCGGAAACCAAGTACAGCATCATCTTCAAGAGCAGCATCAATCTGGATGAGAAAGACGGGAAAATTCACAAGAACTACAATTCTTGGGTGCAGAACCTGAGCAAGAAAATCGGCACGGAAACGCTGCGCCAGTAACGTCGGGCGACCCACGCGCAAGGCGCGTGAGCCGTTGCTGTTCAAGTTGTTTTCATTGGGGTGCGCAGTGGGTGCCGCTGAGTCCAACCGACTCAAGCCTTCAAACTGTGTTTCGTCAACGGCAATTCCCGAATCCGCTTACCAGTCGCCGCAAAAATCGCATTCAACACAGCAGGTGCGCCGACGGCGATGGTCGGCTCACCGACGCCGCCCCAAAAGCCGCCCGAGGGCACGATCAGCGTTTCAACTTTCGGCATGTCGGCCAGTAGCAGACTCGGGTATTGATGGAAATTGGTCTGCTCGATGCGCCCGTCCTTGACCGTGCATTCCTGAAACAGCGCCGCGCCGAGTCCATACACGAACGAGCCTTCGACCTGCGCTTCGACTTGTTGCGGGTTGACCACGTGCCCGCAATCGGTGGCCGCGACAATGCGATGAATTTTGAGTGCGCCCTCATTGCTCACCGAGACTTCGGCGCACGCTGCCACATAACTGCCATAGCCCATCATTTGCGCGAGGCCGCGGAACACGCCTTTGGGTGGCGGCTTGTGCCACTCGACGTGCTTGGCGACCGCGTCGAGCACGGCTAGGTGTTTAGGGTGTTTGGCCATTAGCTTGCGGCGCAGTGCGAGTGGATCTTGCTTGGTCGCGTGCGCGATTTCGTCGATGAAACATTCCAGATAAATCGCGTTTTGATTGGTATTCACGCCGCGCCAAAATCCCGGCGGCACGTGCGGATTGCGCATCGCATGATCGACCAACAGATGCGCAAATGTGTAGCCCAATGCGCTTTCGGTGCCGCCGTCGTTGAGACCCTGAAACACGACCGGATCCTTGCCATCGCGCAGTGCCTCGGGCCGCATGCCGGCGATAATCGATTGTCCAGCGATACGCATATGCAGGCCGGTAATCTCACCTTTGTCGTCGAGTCCCGCAGTGAGCTTGCACTGGGTGACTGGGTGGTAGCGACCCTGCGCCATGTCTTCTTCACGCGACCACATCATCTTGATCGGCGTACCGGGCATTTGCTTGGCGATCAGCACCGCCTGACGAACATAGTCGGGTGAGCCGCGACGCCCGAAGCCACCGCCGAGCAACATCTTGTAGACCTCGACTTTCGACGGTGGCAGGCCCGCCGCGTCGGCTGCGGCCGCGTGTGCGCTCTCGCCATTTTGCGTCGCCACCCACACTTCGCACTTCTCCGGCGTCCATTTGACGGTCGCGTTCATGGTCTCCATGCAGGCGTGGTTTTGGTGCGGATAGGAATACACCGCTTCGATTTTGCGCGCCGCAGTTCCGATCGCGCCGAGCGCGTCACCTTGCTTGTTGCCGATGACGGCGTCCTTCGCATCGAGGCCGGCCTTGATCACATCGGCAAACGCCGCGCTTGAAGCGCTCGCGTTGACACCCTCGTCCCACTCAATCTTCACCGCATCGAGTGCGGTCTTGGCGCGCCACCACGTGTCGGCCACGACCGCCACCGCGTTGTCACCCACGCGCAGCACTTTTTTCACGCCGGGGCGTTGCAGTGCGGCCGTGTCGTCGACGCTTTTGAGTTTGCCGCCGAACACGGGGCACGCTTTCACGGCTGCATTGAGCATGCCGGGCAGCGCGAGATCCATGCCGTAAATTTGTTTGCCAGTTGTTTTGTCGACGGTATCGAGTCGCGCCAGACGTTTGCCGACCAGCTTCCAGTCTTTGGGGTCCTTGAGCTTGATGTCGGTCGGTGGGGTGAGTTTCGCTGCCGCCGCGGCGACTTTGCCGTAACTGGTTTTGCGCGTCGACCCCGCATGCGAGATGACGCCTTTGGCCACGCTGCATTCGGCCACCGGCACTTTCCATTCGTCGGCGGCCGCTTGCAGCAACATCATGCGCGCTTCCGCGCCACCCTTGCGCACATAGTCTTGCGAGCCACGAATACCTTGGCTGCCCGAGGTCGCAAAGTTGCCCCACACGCGCTTGCGCTCGAGACTTTGTCCCGGCGTCGGGTATTCGGTGGTCACCTTGACCCAATCGCATTCGAGCTCTTCGGCAACCAGTTGCGCCAAGCCGGTGAGCGTGCCTTGCCCCATTTCCGAGCGAGCGATGCGAATCACGATGGTGTCATTGGCTTGCACCACCACCCAGGCGTTGATTTCGGGCAGGCTCGCCGATGTGGCCGTTGCGCTGTTGGCGAACGGCACGTGAAAACCCACCACCAGGCTGCCCGCCGCCGCCGCGCCGCCTTGGATAAAACGTCGCCGCGAAAAATTGGTGGCGTTCATGCTTTGCTCCCGGCGACGTGCTCGATGTTGAGCGCGTTGACGACCTTTTGGCCTTTGCCGGTCTTGGCGTTGGCCATTTCCTGCACCGCGAATTTGATACCGGCACGCACGCGGTTGTAGGTGCCGCAGCGGCAGATGTTGGTCATCGCATCATCGATCTCTTTGTCGGTGGGATCGGGCTTGGCCTTCACCAACGCGGCCGCGGCCATGATCATGCCCGACTGGCAAAAGCCGCACTGCGGCACATCGAGCGCGACCCACGCTTTTTGAATCGGGTGCGAACCGTCTTTCGTGAGCCCCTCGATGGTGACAATTTTTTCGCCTAGCTTGACGCTCGACGCCGGGCGCGCACACGAACGGGTCGGCACACCATCGATGTGCACGGTGCAGGAACCACAGACGGCGATGCCGCAACCATATTTGGTGCCGGTCAATCCGAGCTGTTCACGCAACACCCACAGTAATGGCGTGTCAGCATCGGCCTGATAGTCGAGCAGTTTGCCGTTTACGTTCAGTGTTGCCATGCTCAGCGCTCCGTATTGGTGGAGCGCCGATTATGAATGAACACGAGCGCGCGAAACATGGACGTCCCGGATTTCGCGTTGCTGCATCCGGGCTACGTTGTGATCGGTGGGTAGCTCGGAAGTAGCAGCCTTTAGCCCCGGCATGCCTAAAGCCGGGGCATTCCGGGTCGGTGCGCGCGGCGCACCCTACGGGGACGACTAGCGATAGGTCGCGTCGAGGCGTCCGTCGAAGTAGCTCGAAACCATCGACATCTGCACCGCCATTTCCACGCGCCGTTGCGCTTCAAGGCAGAGCGCCTCAACGTCGTCGCCTTTGGCGTGCGCCACGCAAGCGTGGTACGCGTGGTCAATCGCGTCGGCGGCTTGTCGCCATTCGGGAATACTCAGCACCTCGGCGTCAAACTGATCGCGCGCGGTTTCAAACGCATTCTGCAGTTGCGATAACACGCGGGCACTGGCATCGATGCAGGCGAGGCGCGACGATTCGTGGGCTAGGCGTCGTGCAGCGGTCGGCGTTTTTAGGGGGCTTGGTTGGGGCATGGCAATCTCCGGTGGCTTTCTGGGTCGGCAAACTCGTCGGGAAATGGTTGATGAATTGATGATCTCTGGATTTGTTAAGCGCAGCGGCTCGATAAGCGCGGCAAAAGTAGGTGAATTTCTGCGTTTCGTGTGTCACTCTGAAAACGAATCGAAAAACTGCCATGACTTTTGATGCGCTTGCGCACGCCGCGGCTTTGCCTGAAACTTGGCACCGACGGATGCACACAACCATCAACCATCGGGGAGCCGCCATGCAAACCAGAACCGCCCAGGATTTCGATCCTGCCCTACTCAAGCTGTTTGACCAATACGTCCACGGCATCATCGACCGCCGTGGTTTTTTGTCGGGGGCAACCAAGTACGCCGTGGGCGGCGTGTCGGCGACCATGCTGTTGGAAATGCTGAGTCCGAATTTCGCCGCCGCACAGCAGATCAAGAAAGACGATCCGCGCATCGTCGCCAAATTGATCGACTACGCTTCACCCGACGGCAGCGGCAAGATGAAGGGCTACCTAGTGATGCCGGCCAAGGTGGCCGGCAAACTGCCCGCCGTACTAGTGGCACACGAAAATCGCGGCTTGAATCCGCACATCGAGGACATTGCGCGCCGCCTTGCGCTGGACAATTTTGTCGCGTTCGCGCCCGATGCGCTGACGCCCTCCGGCGGCTATCCGGGTGATGAAGACAAAGCGCGCGAAGCGTTTGCCAAGCTCGATCAAGTCAAGGCGCGCGCCGATTTTGTGGCGGCATACGGCCATCTGAAATCGATGAGCGACGTCAGCGGCAAAATCGGCACGGTTGGTTTTTGTTGGGGCGGCGGCATGGTCAATTACCTCGCCACGCAGCTACCTGATCTAGCGGCCGCGGTACCGTTTTATGGTCCGGCCGCAAAAACCGAAGATGTGGCGAAAATCAAGGCACCCCTGCAAATCCATTACGCCAGCAACGACGACCGCATCAATGCGGCGTGACCCGCCTACGAGGCTGCGCTAAAAGCGGCGGGTGCCAAATACGAGATGCATTCGTACCCCAACACCCAGCACGGCTTCAACAACGACACCACGCCGCGCTATGACGAGGCGGCGGCGAAGTTGGCGTGGAGCAGAACGGTTGAATTCCTCAACAAACACTTGCGCGGAAAATAGCTAAAACACCAGCATCCACGCGCGTTTTCAGCACTTTTTGGCTTGAAACGCCCGTGGAATAACGACTTTGCTTTCGCTATCCGCGAAGGCGGCGAT
>JBCKPM010000033.1:0-17206 GCA_038901675.1 Usitatibacteraceae bacterium
TTCAAACGCACGCTACTGATGGTCGCGCTGGCCGTCATTTGCGGCTGCGCTTATATCGAAGCTAAGCAGGGCGATTGGATTTTCCGCCCGACCGATTCGACGTGGAGAGGTGCGCGGGAAATGCCATCCACTTTTTTTGAAAAGTGGATTCCTGTGACGGCGGGCGATGCGACCGAACAAATACACGTCTGGTGGGCACCCATCGCCGATCCACATCCTGGCCAGCCGGCACCGGTGCTGTTGTACCTGCACGGCGCGCGCTGGAACCTGACCGGCAGCGTCACGCGCATTCCACGCTGGAATCAGATGGGCTTTTCAGTGCTCGCCATTGACTACCGCGGCTTCGGCCAGTCGACACCGCGCTCGCCGACCGAGGGTTCGGCCAACGACGACGCCGAGTCGGCGTGGGTGTATCTGAATAGCATCGCGCCAGCGGCAAAAAAGTTTGTTTTCGGACACTCGCTGGGTGGTGCCATGGCGATACACCTGGCGCTCAAGTTTCCGGAAGTCGAAGGACTGATTCTCGAAGGTGCATTCACCAGCATTGCCGACATGGTCAAGGCAACCCAGTTCGGTTTGTTGCCCATCGCCGGACTCATCACACAACGATTTGACAACCTTGCGCGCATCGCTAGTGTGAAAGCGCCGGTGCTGGTGGCTCACGGCACGGAAGACGCTATCGTGCCGTTTGAAATGGGCGAACGCCTGTACGCGGCAGCGAAGGCAAAAAAACGGCTATTCAGGGCTGAGGGCGGTTCGCACCATAATCTGACAACACGCTTTTTTGACGACTACGCACGCGCGGTATGGGAGCACTTTGGCCTGCCTGGTGTTGAGCGCGCGAAGCAAGCGAGTTATGCCGCATCTGCCGCCGGTTCGCCGCGACAGTAGTTTCCGGGCAAACTGCTTATCTGGCGGGCGTTTCCAAGCAAAAATGCTTGAAACACCGCGTCAATAAACGATTTTCATAAATGCAATCACTCGATATCGATGTGCTGAATCACCTGCGTGATTGGCTGGCGGCCGGACACCGCGCCGCATTGGTCACGGTGACGCGCACCTTCGGCGCGAGTCCGCGTCCGCCCGGATCGATGCTGGTGATTCGCGACGACGGCATATTGCTGGGTTCCGTTTCCGGTGGCTGCATCGAGGATGATTTGATTGCGCGACGCCAGTTTTTTCTTCAGCGCGACAGCGACGTGCCGATTCGACAGCGCTACGGCGTCACGGGAGAGGAGGCGCAACGGTTCGGTTTGCCCTGTGGCGGTGAACTCGAGGTCATCATCGAGCCGCAGCCAGTTCGCGAGCAAATTGACGCGCTGCTGACGCGCATTTCGCGCGGAGAAGTGTTTTTTCGTGAGGTGAATTTGTCAAACGGGCAATGGCTGTTGCGGGATGCGAGCGTTGCCGACAAGACTTTCATCACCGACAGTGTGTTTTGCTGTTTGCACGGCCCGCGCTGGCGCATGCTCATCGTCGGCGCTTCCGAGATCGCGGTCTATCTTGCCGAGATCGCCAAGACGTTGGATTTTTGGGTATGTATTTGCGAGCCGCGCGACGAGTATCGTGCGGCGTGGCGCGTTGATGGCACGACGTTTGTCGACGGCATGCCGGACGATGCAGTCATCGCGTTCGCGCCCGATGCGCACGCCGTCATCGTTGCCGTATCACACGACCCAAAGCTCGACGACATGGCGTTGATGGAAGCGCTCAAGACACCGGCGTTTTATGTCGGGGCGGTGGGGTCGAAGAAAACCAGCGAGGAGCGCAGAAAGCGCCTGCAGACCATCGATGTGAGCGCGGCGGACGCGGCGCGTTTGCACGGACCGGTGGGACTTGCGATTGGCAGCAGGACGCCACCTGAAATCGCGGTCGCTATCGCCGCTGAACTGGTCGCGGCGCGCAATCAGATTGTCATGTCAGCTACGGCTATGCATCCGGCAGCGCACCTCGCGTGATCGCCGGGCTCGTACTGGCTGCCGGTCGCGGGGAGCGATTCGGGGGCGGAAAATTGCTGGCTAAGCTTGCGTCGGGCAACACCATTCTGGAGACGACCATCGTCGGCATGCTGGCCGCGTTGTCTGACGTCACGGTAGTGGTGCGTCGGGACGATGCATTGCTGGCACTCGTCGAGTCGCGGTTCGGTCGTGCGGGCGTGAAGATACTGATCAACGACAATGCCGATGAGGGCTTGGCGAGTTCAATCGCGTGCGGTGTGGCGGCTAATCCGACCGCAGGTGGGTGGTTGATTGCGCTGGCCGATATGCCGTTCGTGCAGCGCGAAACGATTGACGCGCTGGTTGCGCAACTGCAATCACCAGCCGCAATCGTGGTGCCGACATTCGCGAAGCAGCGCGGACACCCCGTGGGATTTGGCCGAAACTACAAGGACGAACTGCTGAGCTTACGCGGCGACAGTGGGGCGCGGCGCATTGTGCGACGTCATGCTGACCTGGTGCGTGAAGTGCCGGTCGCTGACAGCGGCATGCTTAAAGACATTGACACGCGCACTGACTTAGGGAAGCTCTGATTAAGTCGATTTCGTCGCCATACGTTGTTGCTCATACAAAAATATCTCCTGACATATCAATCATATGCGGCGTCGATCTTTTTGTATTCGCGCCTAGTCTGGCTTAGAACTCAACTTAATCAGAGCTTCCCTAGACGCGTGAACCCTCAGGTCGGCCTGCGGTACTTCTCGCCTGCATCGAGACGCACTGGCAAGATGTTTTGCTTGGGCGGCAGCGGGCAGGTGGTGAATTCAGAAAATGCACACGGCGGGTTGTAGGCACGATTGAAGTCCAATGTGAACGGCTTGTTGGGTTCGGGCTTTTTCTCGAGGTACAAAAAACGCGACGGGCGGTAGGTGGTGTCGCCAGCGGTGGCGTCGCGCAGCACGAAAAACAGTCCGTCGTCGTCGCTCACCGCATCCAGTTTGAACTTTCTTCCCTTGAGGGTGAATTCGACGTAGCCGGGTGAGGGCTCGTCGCTGACTTCGTCGATCACATTGACGATAGGAATGGTTTTGCCCGACGCGTATGGTACAAATTTTGCGGTGACCTTGAATGCGCCGTTAGGTGGGTACCAGAGGCGCCCTTTGAAATTCGCGCGTACGTCAGACTTGTTGTCCGCCAGCCTCAGGATGTACTTGCCGTCGCGCTCGATCACGTGCATTGAAATGCGATCAAACGCTATCCAATCACGCTTTTGCGAGGACGCGCTCAAGCGACGATCGCCTTGAATCAGCTTGCCTTCCGACGTCCACGCGCTAGATTCCGCAGACTGCAACGTCACGGTCTTGTTCTTGCCATCGACCAGCAAGGTGCCGAGGCGAGGTGGGCCGACGCCGGCAAGTTGGGCGGGAAACACGATGTCGTTGTTGGTGCCGGTGCCAAAAGTATTGGCTCCCTCTTTCATGACAAAGCGCCCGGCGAGCGTGAGCCAGCCGTTGTCGCGCCGAAGACTTTGTTCTATCAGGTCACGCCAGCCCTCGAGATCGGCCAAATACTCGAGATCAAGCTCTTTGGTGACTGCGGATGGGGCGGCTTTGGCAGCTGGCGGCGGCGCATCCGCAGCGATCGCGGCTGGCGTCGACGCGAGAGCAAGCCAGGCACCTACGGCAAAGGCGCTGGCAGCGTGGGCAGTATTGGCGATCATGAACGAAGCTCCGTGGACGAGATTGAATTTGCAGGGCGACGCTATTCTAACGTTGATGCCTGACGGTCAAGCTCGGATGGATGAAGGTCATTCATGCAGCGAAAGTGCCCGAGCGGACAGACGCGCGCGAAGCACGGACTGCACGCAAGTTTGAGTGAAATCACGCGCGCTCGTTCCGACAGGGGCGGTGTGAAATCGGGCGACGACGAGCCATACAACGCCACCACTGGTACGCCGACCGCGCAGGCGACGTGCATGAGGCCCGAATCATTGGTGACCACGCGCGAGGCGAGACTCAGTAGATCAACGGCTTCATCAAGACGCGTCTCACCGCACAGATTTCGACAGCGGTTACCGGTCAAGCGATTGATTTCGTCGCCGATGTTGCGATCGGCGTCACCGCCGAATATCCACACCTGTTGGCCTCGGTCGAGGTGCTGCTGCGCGTACGCCGCAAAATGCGCCGTCGGCCAGCGCTTGGCAGGCCCGTACTCGGCGCCTGGACAGAGCGCAATCGTGCCCGGTGTGCCATGCAGACCGAGTCGCGTCAGCGCGGCTGCGCGCGCCGCGAAATCTACTTCGAGCGACGGCAGGGGCAGTTGAGCGACCGGCGGCTGCGAGGCGTCCTCAGCCAGCCATGCAAAGCGCGCCGCCATGGTCGGCAATGCCTTCTCGTCGAGGTCACGGCAATCAGACAACAACCAACCACGCGCTTCGCCGCGATAGCCAGTGATGACGGCAATGTTGGCAAAACGTGCCAGCAGCGCGCTCTTGAACGTGTTGGGAAGCACCCATGCTTGGTCGTAGGTCGCGCTTGTTGCGAGAGATTTGCCGAAGCGCCACCGATTGAGTAAGCGCAGATCGCCATGCCCGAACGGGTTTTCGATGACGCGATCGACTTGCGGCATGCGCGTGTAGATTGGCATGACCCACGGTGGTGCGGCTACGTGCACAATGGCGTCAATGTGGCGTGCCTTGAGTCGCATCAGTAGCGGTTGCGACAGAACAGCATCGCCGATCCATGATGGCGCGATGACCAGAAAATGCTTCACCGATTAGTGTCCGTTTGGCGCAGAACCGTCAAATTTGAAGTGCGCACCGCAATACGGGCACTTCGCTTCACCCGTCGTTGTGACGTCGATGAACACGCGTGGATGGCTATTCCATAGCTTCGCCGACGGCATTGGGCAGTGCAACGGCAAGTTGGCGGCGCTGACCGTGATCACGGAATCTTTGGGGTCGTCTGGGGCGCTCAAGGTGCGATGGCCTTCATTTGACGGGCGTCAGCCACGAGTGGTATTTCGGATTGCGGCCGTAAACGATGTCGAAAAACGCGGCCTGCAACTTCTGGGTAATTGGTCCGCGCGCGCCGTTGCCAATGACACGACCATCGAGTTCGCGAATCGGGGTCACTTCAGCCGCCGTGCCGGTAAAAAACGCTTCGTCGGCGATGTAAACGTCGTCACGCGTAATCTTGCGCGTTTCGACCGGAATGCCGAGATCTGCACAGATGAGTTGAATCGAGCGCCAAGTGATGCCATCGAGCGCGGACGTCAATTCCGGCGTGGCAACTCGGCCGTCGTGAACGATAAACAGATTTTCGCCCGCGCCTTCAGCGACGAAGCCATCGGTGTCGAGCAGCAAGGCTTCGTCATAGCCGTGGTCGATCGCTTCATTGTTGGCCAGGATCGAATTGGCGTAGGTTGAAGAGACTTTGGCGCGCGGCATGGTGACGTTGACGTGGTGACGCGCGTAGGATGACGTCTTGACGCGAATACCCTTGTTGAGGCCATCTTCGCCGAGGTAGGCGCCCCACGGCCAAGCGGCGATGGCGATGTGAACTTTGGATCCCTTGGGTGAGACCCCCATTTTTTCGGAGCCGTAAAACGCCAGCGGTCGCAGATAGGCGCTTTCAAGCTTGTTTTCGCGCACCACTAGGCGCTGCGCTTCCATGATTTCCTCGATGGAAAACGGCATCGCCATCTGATAAATTTTCGCCGAGTTGAACAGCCGCTTGGTGTGTTCGTGCAGCCGAAATATTGCCGTTCCGAGCGCCGCAACCTCAGTTTTGTAGGCGCGCACACCTTCGAACACCGCCAGACCGTAGTGCAGCGAATGGGTGAGGACGTGAGTGGTTGCCTCGCGCCAAGGGATCAGTTTTCCATCAGACCAAATGACGCCATCGCGGTCAGCCATCGACATTTTCTAATTCTCCAGGGTTATGCACCAACGCAGAGCCCGAATTTTAGCCCAATGTGTCGGGAAGTGCCCTTGGCCAGCGCTTTGCGTTGGGCGCACAGAGGAGGTAATTGGGTCGTTACACGCGCGACATCCTGCTTCGGCCAGTGTCGATATTCCGCATCGTGCGACTATCGCGTCCATGACGGCCAATTGGCGCAGGGGGCGCCGAAGGGCACGCACACGTCTATGCCATAATCAAACGGTTAAACGTTGAACCAAATAAATCGCGCGTGGTTCGAGCGGCGCGGGATCCATAACCAGAATTAGTTTGTGTGTTGAGCAACGGCCACAAACTAGAAGGGACACTACGTCAGCCATGGTTTCTACGTCGGACAACCTAAACAATCCGGGTAAGCTCACACCCGAGCAAAAACTCGCGGGCGATATGCTGCTGTTCTCCACCGGCCTGATGATGTTTGCATCGGTGCTCTGGCTGGCGGTTTACTGGAGTTTAGGGCAGCGTTTTTCGACCTCCATCCCGCTGATTTTCCAGGGGCTATCGACCTGCACCATCATTTTTTATCTGCGGACCCGAAAGCTCGGCATTTTCTGCCTGATGCAGCTTTCGTTGTTTCTGTTCACGCCGTTCGTCTTGCAGTGGACCATTGGCAACTTTGTCAACGCCAGCGGCGTGTCGCTGTGGGCGCTACTGGCGCCAGTGGGCGCGATCGTCATTCTCGGCACACGCGAATCTGTTCCGTGGTTTGTCGCCTACATTTTCATGACCGCGCTCTCGGGCATGTTTGACTACATGTTGTTGTACGACGCAAAACAGCTCGAAATGAAAACTGTCGCAGTGTTCTTCGTGCTCAACTTTGTGTCGATCTCGGCGATGGTCTATGTATTGCTGTGGTATTTCTCGCGGGAGAAAAGCAAACTGCGACTTGCGGTAGAAGCCAAGAGTCAGGCTATCTTGACGGAAAAAGAATTGTCGGACCGCTTGCTACTCAATATCCTGCCGACTAATATCGCCGACCGCCTCAAGCGCCAGGAAACCAATATCGCCGACGGACACGCAGACGTTTCGGTGCTGTTCGCCGATCTGGTGAATTTCACGCATCTGACGGAAGAAATGTCACCGGATGAAACGGTACTGTTGTTGAACGACATGTTCTCCGAATTTGATTCGCTTGCGGAAAAACATGGCATCGAGAAGATCAAGACTATTGGCGACGCTTACATGGCGGCCGGCGGCCTGACGCATCATGCGACGCAGTATGTCGATGCAATGGCGACGCTGGCGTTGCAGATGCAGGCGTTTGTATCGCGCTACACGGCGCCCAACGGTGAGCGACTGGCGCTGCGCGTGGGGATCGCGACCGGCCCGGTGGTCGCGGGCGTGATCGGGCGGAGCAAATTTAGCTATGACTTGTGGGGCGACACGGTCAACATCGCCAGCCGCATGTGCACTGAGGCGATGGCGGGTCATATTCAAGTCGACTCGGTCACCTTCCGCCGCTTGCACAACCGCTTTATCTTTGATGAGGCACAGCAGATTCAGGTGAAGGGCAAGGGGCCGATGCAAGTCTACAATTTGCGCGGCAGGCTGGTTGCGAATGACGACACGGAAAATGTCATTCCCATCGCTGAAGGGCGCCATCACACGTGAGTGTTGAATGGGGGAATAGCGGATATGCCACCCACGAGTAATGATGCTGCAACCGATGCGAGAGGATCCGAGTCACAATCCTTGGTGCTGAATCGACGATTCCCAGGCGTCGCCTTGATCCTGCAAGGTGGCGGCGCGCGGGCGGCCTACCAGGTCGGGGTACTCAAGGCGCTCTCCGAAATTCTCGAGCATCCGACCGAAAATCCATTCCCAATTATCACTGGAACCTCGGCTGGTGCGATCAATGCTGCGGTGCTCGCCTCGTATGCGGGAAATTTTGCCGAGTCAGTGAAACGGCTTGAGGAAATCTGGTCCACGATCGAGCCGAGTCGGGTGTACCGCACAGACATTCCGGGCGTAGTCGCGTGCAGCGTGCGCTGGCTGTCAGCGTTTCTGTTTGGTGCCGTCACCGGCAATCACCGCGTTTCGTTGTTCGACAATTCGCCACTGCACGAACTGCTTGACTCGTGCATGGATGCGAAGCGCATTCAGGCAAATCTGGACAGCGGCGCGCTGCGTGCATTGGCGATTACCGCGTCTGGCTACACGTCCGGTCAAAACTGCGCGTTTTTTCAGGCGGCACCCGATATTCGAGGTTGGACACGCTCGCAACGCGTTGGCATCAGGGTCGCCGAAATCAAAGCCGAGCATTTGATGGCCTCGTCGGCGATACCGTTTGCGTTTCCCGCGGTCAAGATCAACCGCGAATATTTTGGTGATGGCTCAATTCGGCAGATGGCGCCGGTGAGTCCAGCGCTGCATCTGGGCGCATCGCGCATCTTTGTCATTGGCACCGCAAAACTGGTAAAGGACATGCCGTCGCGTGCGCGTAGCGATGTCTATCCATCGCTGGCGCAGATTGCCGGTCATGCCATGTCGTCGATATTTCTAGATTCATTGGCCATGGACCTAGAATTGTTGCAGCGTGTGAACTCAACCATCGCACTGGTCGACCAGGAGCGACTGAGGGCGTCAGGCATGCCGCTGCATCACGTCGATTTTTGTGTTGCCTGCCCGGATCTGCCGCTCGAAGGACTCGCGCACAAGCACGTTGGCAATTTGCCGGCCTCAATTCGTTTCCTGATGCGCTCCATCGGCGCCATGCGTGCCGGTGGCGCAACGTTGGCGAGCTATTTGCTGTTCGATAAGCACTACTGCCGCGCGTTGATTGAGATGGGGTATGAGAACACCATCTCGCGCCGCGAAGAATTATCGAATTTCTTTGACTCCGACGCGCGCCCCGTTCCCATCGAGATACCGATACCGAAGTTTCATCCGGATATCTCGCAGCAGATCGCCCTCAAGTAGGGTGCGCCGTGCGCACCATCGCCTAGTGTTGCGCGGCGTTGATGGCCGGCACGACGCAGCCTAGGGCAGCAGAATCGGCGAGGTAAACCGCTTCATCAGCCACTCGCGGATGGCCCCAACTTCCTGCCCGCACATCGAGTGTTGCATCGGGTATTCGCGCCAATCGACGGCATAGCCATGCGAGGCGAGTGTTGCCTTTGATGTTTTGGCGAGTGACAGCGGCACCACAGCATCCTCGGTACCGTGTGCCATCAGGATCGGGATGTTGGCGTTGGCCAGTGATTTTTCCGCACCGAGCGACTCGCCGAGCGTGAGGTAGGTCGACAATGCTAGGACGCCGCCTAGGCGTTGTGAAAACCGCAGACCGCATTGCAACGCAATGGTGCCGCCCTGCGAAAATCCGGCGAGGATGATTTTGTCGGCCGCGATGCCGCGGCTCACTTCGCGCTCAACCAGTGCGTTGATCGCGCGCTGTGATTCACGTATTCCCGCTTCGTCACCCTTGCGCTCGATTTCCGTCATCGAAATATCGTACCAGCCGGGCATGACGTGCCCGCCGTTGATGGTGATCGGTCGCATTGGCGCTTGTGGGAAAATGAACCTGAGCGGCAGATCGTTACCGAGCGCAAGTTCTTTGACGATTGGCACAAAGTCCCAGCAATCCGCACCGAGGCCGTGCATCCAGATGACCGTCCCCTCCGGGTCGGCACCAGTATTGAGTTCCAGATGTTCGATCAAATCCCCCATGTTTCATCACCGATTCAGGTTGGCGACGGCGCACGGATGGCCGACTTGGGGCGAAACGCCTTGATGACGTCGTCGTTGGTCTCCAGATACGGGCCGCCGATGAGATCAATGCAATACGGAACGGCGGCGAAAATACCGACTTCGATGGGCATGCCGTTACTGTCTCTAAAGCCTTCAAGTGTTTCGCGAATCGACTTGGGTTGACCAGGTAAATTGATGATCAGACTCGACTTGCGAATCACTGCCGTTTGGCGTGACAGCACTGCCGTGGGTACGAAGCGCAGTGAAATCTGGCGCATGCGTTCGCCGAAACCAACCATGACACGATCGGCGACGGCGAGCGTCGCGTCGGGCGTGACGTCGCGTGGCGCGGGGCCGGTCCCGCCGGTGGTCAGAATCAAGGCGCAGTGTTCGACCTCAGTAAACTCGATCAGCGTTGACTCAATCAACGCACGTTCGTCGGGAATGACTCGGGAGACCACCTGCAACGTATTCTTCAGCGCACGACGCAACCATTCTTCTAGCGCAGGAAGCCCCTCGTCGCGGTATACGCCCGACGAGGCGCGGTCACTGACCGACAGCAGTCCGATTTTTACCGGGTCAAAACTCATACGGCGCTCGCCGCCTTTTCCGTGATTCGGCGCAGCAAATACTGATAGAGCGCTCGAAAATATTTTGGTGGCTTGCGCTTCAAGTATTCATCGCTGGCGTTGGCGACCAGCACATTGAGTTCGTCGAGTTCGGTCGCGTCGGCGCCAAGCATGATGTCGTTCTTGAACGCGCCGACTGCTGTTTGGTCGGCCAACAGGCGTGTGCGCCACTGCTCGGCGAGATGATGAAATGCGGTTTCTTTTTGCGACGGCGCTTTCAAGGCATCGAGTTTTTCGATGATTGGCGCAGCATCAATCTGGCGCATCAGTTTGCCAATATATTGCATCTGTCGACTCATGCCGCCGTGCTTGTTTGGGTTGATGCGCTTGGCATCGAGCAACGCATCGAGCAGGTTTTCCGGCAGGTTGAATTTTTTCAGCATTTCTGGGGACAGCCGAACCAGCGCTTCGCCGACGGATTGCAGCGCCAGACTGCGACGTTTCATCTCGCTTTTGCTGATAGAATTTTTCTCTAGGTCTTCGTCCACGGTGCGGGTCTTGCTGGCGGTTCTCTAAGCCGCGCGGGGCGTCGTGCGCGGTGTTGTGCATTGGAGGGCGCATGATACCTGACGACCTGTTGTGTTGGCCGATTGGCTCGAATCTCGCTGACGCCGCCAATCAGGTCATACTCTTGTGCCACTACTCTCAGCAGTTTTAAGTCGACGGCGCAGAGGAATTGCATTTTCATCACCACATCAATTCTGTCATCCCGGCTTAGGGGCGACGCCCCACCATTTAATGTTGAATCATGACAAATAGTTCTCTGCAAGACGCCGCCACGCAGGCGATTGAATACGCAACACGGCGCGGCGCGACTGCAGCAGATGTGGAAGCGTCAACCTCGGTCGGACAAAACATCACGGTCCGACTCGACGAAGTTGAGACTATTGAGCACAATCGCGACAAGAGCCTCGCCGTCGCGGTCTACATCGGTCAGCAGCGCGGCAATGCGTCAACCACCGACATGTCGCGCGCGGCGATCAAGCGCACGGTCGACGCGGCACTGGCGATCGCCAAATACACGGCTGCCGATGAGTTTGCCGGTCTGCCTGATCCCTCACAACTTGCCAAAGGTCCGTTTGCGGCGCTCGATCTTTACCATCCGTGGCAGCCGTCAATCGACGATGCGGTGTCGTTTTGCCGCACCATGGAAAAGGCGGCGTTCGCCGCTGATTCGCGTGTCGACAACAGCGAGGGTGCCACGTTGTCGACCTACGAATCGGATTTCGTGTACGCCAATTCGCTCGGTTTTATCGGCGGCTACGCGACCACCAGACACAGCGCCAGTGTGACGATGATTGCGACGGCAAATTCCGGTATGCAACGCGACTACTGGTACAGCATGGCACGCGACCGCCATGATCTCGAGGCACCGGAGGCAATTGGCGCGAAGGCCGGTCAACGAGCGGCGGCGCGGCTCAACAGCCGGCGTGCGTCGACTGGTGACGCGCCGGTCATTTTTGATGCGACGGCGGCGCCCAGCCTGATCGGTGCCTTCGTCAGCGCGGTGAGTGGCGCATCGTTGTACCGCAAGTCAAGCTTTCTGCTCGACAGCATCGGCACGCAGGTGTTTGCAAAACATATTTCCATTTTCGAAGACCCGTTCATCGCCAAAGGCATGGCGAGCGGGCCGTTTGACGGCGAAGGCGTCACGACCCTGGCGCGCGATGTGGTCAAGAATGGTGTCTTGTGCGGTTACTTTTTGTCGTGCTATTCGGCGCGCAAACTTGGCATGGCCACCAGCGGAAACGCCGGGGGAAACCATAACCTAGTGGTCTCGCACGACGACCTGTCGCTCAGCGACTTGTTCCGTAAAATGGGGCGTGGTCTGTATGTGACGGAGACCATGGGCCATGGTGGCAACGCGGTGACCGGAGATTACTCGTTAGGCGCGGCCGGATTCTGGATTGAAAACGGTGAAATCGCCTATCCGGTGGAAGAAATTACCATCGCGGGAAATTTGCGCGACATGTTCAAAGGCATTGTGCACATCGGCAACGACGCGCTGCCGTATGGCTCCAAGCGCGTCGGTTCGATGTTAATTGATCAAATGTCCATCGCCGGGGAATAACACAAATGTATCGTCGTCAATTTCTGGCGGGGGCAGGATCGGCATTGGCGGCGTTGCCGCTGGCGACTGACGCGCAGTTGGGCGTCGTGGCAAGCGTCAAATGGCGCATGACGTCGAGCTTCCCGAAAAGTCTCGACACGGTGTTTGGTATCTCGGAGGGCATCGCGCGGCGGGTTGCGTCGGCGACCGGCGGCAAGTTTCAGATTCAGGTGTTTGCTGCTGGTGAACTGGTGCCCGGGCTACAGGCGCTCGATGCGGTGCAGAACAACACCGTTGAGTGTGCGCATACCGCGCCTTACTTTTATTTTGGCAAAGACCCGGCGTTTGCATTTGGTTGCGCAATTCCGTTTGGGATGAACGCGCGCCATCAGAATGCGTGGATGTATTTCGGCGGCGGCATGGCATTGATGCGCGAGTTCTACGAAAAATACAACATCGTGCATTTGCCGGCCGGTAACACCGGCGCCCAGATGGGTGGATGGTTTCGCAAGGAAATTCGCAGCGTTGCCGATTTGAAAGGCTTGAAATTTCGCGTCGGCGGATTTGCCGGGCGGGTGCTGGCCAAACTGGGTGCGGTGCCGATGCAAATCGCGGCCAGCGATATTTACCCCGCGCTCGAGAAAGGTACCATCGATGCAGCCGAATGGGTAGGCCCGTATGACGATGAGAAGTTGGGCTTCTTCAAAGTCGCCAAGAACTACTACTACCCGGGTTGGTGGGAGGGTGGACCGGAGATCGATTTATTCATCAATCAAGCCGCTTGGAAAGCGCTGCCGCTGGAATATCAGTCGGTGCTCGAGGCGGCGTGCGCGGAAGCCAATGTGCTGATGCTGGCGAAGTACGACGCGCTAAATCCAGCGGCGATGCGCAGACTCGTCGTCAACCACAAAGTGCAGTTGCGTCCGTTCAGCCGCGAAATACTCGATGCGTGCTGGCGCGCGGCCAACGAAATTTACGCGGAAGAATCCGCGAAAAATCCCGCATTTAAAAAGATCTACGATTCCTGGCGGCCGTTTCGTGATGATCAGATTCTTTGGACGCGTGTGGCAGAGCAGAACTTTGATCGTTTCATGGCCTCGGCCACTGCCACCGTCACGGCGCCGCGCACCCGCTAACGCGTCGCCGATAGCGTAATGCGTGCTTCCGTGCCTCCGCCTTCACGCGGCAGCAACTCGAACGTCGCACTGTGCATTCTGGCAATGCGATCTACGATGGCCAATCCGAGCCCCGCACCGGACGCGCCGACGCGCGACGAGTCGAGGCGCATGAACGGTTGTTTCAGGCGCGCCACGTCGGCCGGATCAATCCCCGCGCCGCGATCCAGCACGCTGACAGTCACCGCGCGATCAGGACCTGTGGCGATTCGCACCAGAATCGGCGATTTGGCATGTTTGACTGCGTTGTCGATCAAATTGCTCAGTACGCGTTTGATCGCCAATGGACGCAAACGAATGCTTATCGACGTGCCGGCGTCGAGGGCGATTTCGACTCCAGCTCGCTTGACGCGATCAACAACGCTTTCCACAAGTCGATTCAGATCCGTGACCTCAATCGGCTCCTGAGATTCGTCGCGCGCGAAGTCCATGAACTGGTCGATAACGCCATTGATATCAGCGATGTCACGCTCGATGTCGTCGCGCGCCGTCGGGTCGGCTGGCAACATTTCGAGTGCGAGCCTGAGACGTGAGAGCGGCGTACGTAAATCGTGCGAAACGCCAGCCAGGAACGTGGCGCGTTCACGATCCATGCGTCCGAGGTCATCCCGCATCTGGTTAAACGCGACGGCGACGGATCGCACTTCCGCGGGCCCTACCTCCGCAAGCGGCGGCGGCGAATGGCCTTTGCCTAATTGATGGGCGGCCTCAACCAGCGCCTTGAGCGGACGGTTGACGCGCCACATCAAAAACACCGCGCCCGCTAGGGCAATGACGCCGCCAAAAACGCCCCAGCCGATCCACGCCAGTGTGTAGTCCTGTTCGACGACGCGGTTGCGCGGAAACACCACATAGACCGCACCGTTCTTGACCGGCAGGCGCGCAATCAGAACCGGTGGTGCGTCCGGTTTTTGCGGTCGTGTGCGCACGTAAATCTCGGCGTCGGCGCCAAATGCTTCACGCATGCGTTCGCGCGCGACACGAAGTCCGGGAACATCCGGGGCAACCGTCAGCGGTTCTTCGTCGCGGATGCGAAAAATGCGCACACCGCGCTCTTCGCGTAGGCGCTGAATGAACTCGCGATGTTGATCGGGTGGAATGAGTTCGAGTGCCGTGCGGATGGTTTTCAATTGACCAACGAAGCCGATGGCCGCCAATTGCACACGGGGCTCACGGCTGTAGTGACGAAACAGGGCAATGGACACGACCTGACTCGCCGCCAGCGCGAGCAGCAATACCAGGGCAGTGCGCGCGAGCAAGGATTGCGGGATCAGGCGCATGCGGTGGTTTGCGACCAAGCGTGAATGTATGAAGTGTTCAAACGATCAATCGGGCACAAAAACGTAGCCGCGACCCCACACCGTCTGGATATAGCGAGGATTGGCTGGATCTTCACCCAATAATTTTCTCAGTCGCGACACTTGCACGTCAATGGCGCGATCAAACGTGTCGTGCTCGCGTCCGCGTGCCAGTTCTGTCAATTTATCGCGTGACAGTGGTGCCTTCGGATGCTGCACCATCACCTTGAGCAGGCCAAACTCTCCGGTCGTCATCGGAACCGCAACACCGTTCTTGCGCAGTTCGCGGGTGCCCAGATTCAGCACGTAGGGGCCAAAGGTAACCGTCACATCCACGTCCGATGGTGCGCCAGGCGTGGGCAGCGGTGCCTGGCGTCGAAGCACCGCGTGGATTCGCGCCACCAGTTCGCGCGGATTGAATGGCTTGGCCAAGTAGTCGTCGGCACCCATTTCCAACCCGAGAATGCGATCAGCGTCATCACCTTTGGCGGTCAACATAATGATCGGGATGTTGGCCTCCGCCGCGTCGGACGCGCCACCGGCGCGGATGCGACGGCAGATCGCGAAGCCGTCTTCGTTCGGCAGCATGATATCGAGCACCACTAGGTCGTATCGATTGCGCGTAAACGCACGATCGAGCGCCTGACCGTCTGGTACCGTGTCAGCAGCAAATCCCTGCTCGGACAGATAGCGCTTCAGCAGGTCGCGTAACCGCAGGTCGTCGTCGACAACGAGAATGCGATGGCGTAGCGCTGGTGCCGCTGGTGCCGCAGGGTTTGGTCCGGAGTTCATGTGCATATCATAGGGCGGACGGGGGTGGCTCGCACGGTGCGTTGGACGCCATTTGTAATGAATTGTAAGCCCATCACCAACGTCGTTGCGATCCGGCGTCGACTGTTGTTACACGACGTTACGAATTGTCGTAGGCCTGAAACGACTTCAGGCGTTGTTGAGCGTAAGGTGCGAGTCAGACCAAGCGACAACGCATTGGCAACCGCAAAACTACCCGGCAGGAAATGACATGATGATTTTTCGCACACAATCGACGGCGGCAGCAATACTGGTTGGCATGATCGGCGTGGCAAGCAATGCGGCAAACGCTGCCACCGACGCCCCGCGTACCGACGGCCAAAAGCAAATGCAGCGCGCCGACAAAAACGGCGATCACAAAATCTCGCGCGAGGAAGCCGCCGCCTACCCGCGCTTGGCCCAACGCTTTGATGCCATTGACGCCAACAACGACGGCTTCATCACTCGCGACGAAATGAAAGCGGTACACGCCAAGGTAGCGTCAGCAAGACTCAAGGCGATTGACACGGACGGCGACGGACGCATCAGCCGTGCTGAAGCAAACGCCAAAGCCCCTCGCCTCGCCAAGAATTTTGACGCGATGGACACAAACAAAGATGGCTATCTGTCGAAAGACGAAATGGCTGCAGCCAAAAAGAGGCGGCTCGACAGTCGCTAAGTCAGGCACGCACTGTCACAAATGGTACCCAACCGAACTGTTGCTGTGATGGAGACAGACGATGACCATTCGTAAAGCCATACCTTTGTTGTGGAAGTATCTGCTGGTGGTGGCGATCTCATGCATGCTCGCGTTTGTCATTTCGCAAGAAGGGCGTGCTTCAACAATGCCCGCGCTGAACGAGGTGCGCAACAGCGCGACGGCTGCGCCCACCACGCGCTATGCTGCGGTCGGCGCGTACGCTGTGCACACCGTCGACGCAACATGGCACGACCAAGCGCGCCAGCGCGAACTGCCGATACGCATGATGTATCCGGAAGCGACTGAGGCCGACGCCGACCGTAAGTTTCCGGTGATTATTTTTTCGCATGGGCTCGGTGGCAACAAAGCCGGCGGCAAACTGTGGGGAGAGCATTGGGCGAGCCATGGCTATGTTGTCGTGCACTTGCAGCACCCGGGAAGTGATGAAATGATTCGGAAAAAGCAGCCTGCCAAGCAAGTGGAAAGTCGGTTGAAGAGCGCGATGACCATGACTAATCTCGTGGGTGACGTGCACTTTGCGATTGACGAAATCTTGCGCCGCAGCGCCAGCAAGCAAGCACCATTCGATATTGTTGACGCCAAGAAAATTGGCATGTCAGGACACTCGTTTGGCGCGCAGACTACGCAATCGGTCGCAGGACAGGCGAGCGCGAGTGTTGCCGGGCAGTCCGGCTTTGACAAGCGCATTGGCGCGGCGATTGCGTTTAGCCCGAATGCGCGCAACAGCACCAAGTTAGCGAACCAGTTCGGTGACATCCGTATGCCGTTTTTTTCGATCACCGGCACCAAGGATCGCGCGGTGCTCAACGATGGCACGACGGTTCTGCAGCGCACGCTGCCGTTTGTCAACATGCCGAACGGTGACAAGTACTTGTTGGTGCTTGATGGCGGCGACCATATGGTGTTTGGCGGCCACACCATGCCGCGCCGCGCGCAACTGGCTGTGCGCGATAGCGAAATA
>JBCKPM010000034.1:0-17108 GCA_038901675.1 Usitatibacteraceae bacterium
CCCCAGACTACGTTTTGACTCTCCAAGAGGTGTGCATTAGAAAAGCTTGCCAAGAAATCTTGTATCTCCGTATGTAGCCCCCCCGCACGCGCTTGTCCACATGTATCAAATAGTAATTATTGGGGTGGTAAATTGCTCTAAAAAGTCTCATAAACTGTTGCGGAAAGCGGTGTACCAAAATGAGGTAGGCAGTTTTCATGTGTTCAAAATTTCCTTTATAGTTTTTTGGGGTCTTCGGGAAATCGAGTGGGTAAATTTATCACTGAAATTGCCTGAAAGGCGCATGGATGCTGGGGTTTAGGCATTTTCAATGCTGTTTGAATTTGGCATCATCTATGAATGGCAAATTCAATCAAGCGACAAAGACGGCTGTCGGATGCATATGCGTTCGACGGCTTTCGTCCGCAACCGACGGTGCGTGGAATCTTCGGCGATCCCAAGGCGCGCGTCATCACCCTTGTACGCCGCTCAAAAAAACAGTCTGCGGCTGCTGTGGTCGAACGCACATGGGCTGGTACGACCGGCGCACGCGGCGGGTTCGCGATCTGTCCACTGGCGACACACGCATCTATCTGGAGATCGAGGTGCGGCGCGTGCAATGCCGAGGTTGCGGCAAAGTGAAACGCGAGCGGCTCGACTTCCTTGGAGACAACCCCTTCTATACCAAACGCTTTTCCCATTACGTGGGTCGGCGCTGCCGGCAGGGGACGATCAAGGACATTGCCCTGGAGCTCAAGCTGGACTGGGACACAGTCAAGACGCTGGAGAAGCAGTACCTGCGCGCCCAACTGGCGAAAGCCGGTACACCGGGACCCAAGGCGATCGGCATCGACGAGATATCGATCCGCAAAGGTCACACCTATCGCATCGTGGTGAGCGATCTGATTCGACGGCGCCCGATCTGGTTTGGCGGCGAGGATCGCTCCGAGGCGAGCGTGGCGATGTTCTACGAGGAGCTTGGCAAGAAGAAAAGCGCGGGAATTCGGCTGGCCGTGATGGATATGTGGAAGCCATTTCGCAACGCCACCCTGGCGCATGCGCCGCAGGCGGCCATCCTGTTTGACAAGTTTCACATCATGGCTCACTTGGGCAAAGCGCTCGACACGGTGCGCAAGTCGGAGTACGCGCGCCTGACCGGGGAGAAACGCCGATACATCAAAGGCCAGAAGTACACGCTGTTGTCGCACCGGGAGAATCTCGATCTGGACGGCCGGCGGGCGTTGAAGACCTTGTTGGCGGCCAACAAGCGACTGAACACGGCGTACCTGCTCAAGGAGTCTTTCGGCCAACTCTGGGATTACGAGCGCGAGGGCTGGGCGCGACGATTCTTCGACAACTGGCGCGCCAGCCTGAAGTGGCAGCGCCTGAAGCCTTTCGAGAAATTCGCGGAGATGATCGATCGTCATTGGGACGGAATCGCTGCCTACTGCAAGCCGGAGAACAAGGTCTCGCTCGGTTTTGTGGAGGGATTGAACAACAAGATTCGCGTCATTCAGCGACGCGCGTACGGACTGCGCGATGAAGAATACTTGCGGCTGAAAATACTCTCTTGCATGCTCCCGACGCTCTAAAATGACCCAAAATCACCCACTCGATTTCCTGAAGACCCGTTTTTTGCATGGCAATGGTACTGGCCATCAATTGACCGAAAAAATTCAGGTGCCCGTTGACCGAATCAAAGGGGTAATCAAAGGGGTCAGCGTTATTTGTTTTGCCGGACGCTCAAAACAAGTCACGCTGACCCCTTTGACTTGCCTGTGGTGCCTACGCACCGCGTTCGCAGCACACCCTTGCGGTTGCCGACCAGTCACACCACTGCTCATGGTGGTCCCCGGCAAACCGGCGTGACCGCCTGCGCCGGGCAACGCGGATCCGGCAATCGCGTGGACGCGACCAACACTGCCACCACCCGCAGACGACCGTGTCGGCAACAAGGGCACTGCAAAATGTCCTGTTGCGACACCCGCTGCATGAATGCCTGTGCCGACTCAGCAGCGATCGGATTGGCGAGCGGCATCAGCAGTGCCGCACGCGCCTGCGTCAACTTGATGCGCTTGGCCGCCGGTGACAGCAACCCATAGTGACGGATACGCTTGATTCCCGTCGGTAGTACATGCCGCAAAAAGCGGCGCACAAACTCAATGTCGGCCAGCTTCACAATGCGCTTGCCGCCGGTCGCATCAGGCACGAACCCTGAGCGTCACCTGTTGGTCATCGATGCGTAGTTGCCATCAGATTCCAGTACTCTGATTATGACACAACTCGACAGAGTCGAATCAGATTTCAGTACTCTGATTATGACACAACCGACAGAGTCGAATCAGATTCCAGTACTCTGATATGGCGGGATCGTGGTTAATGTGGTGATGGTCAAACTGGTCGGTTGTTCCCTCAAAGCGCCCGCACAGGGGGCACGTGTTTACCGTTTCCGCCTTGAGTAGCGAGCTGACATAGTCGCGCGAATCAAAAGGGTCAGCGTTATTTTTGAGCGGTCACGCAAAACAAATAACGCTGACCCCACCAGTTTGCAAATTTGGAATCGTCCGGTGCGTGCGGTTAACGCCCACATCCCTACATGAAAGTCCTTGTCCCGCTTGCCGTTTGAAGCAATTGTGGCTGGAAACGCCCTTCTTTGCTTGACCCCTTGAATTTGGAAGCGAACGTAGCCCGGAAGGAGCAACGCGTATTCCGGGATTTCGTTGTATTACGAACTACGATCCTCCCGGATTGCGCTGCGCTTTATCCGGGCTACGAAGCTGGGGTTTGTGACTTTTCGTCTGACGGCGCTAAACGTTAAACCGGAAGTGCATCACGTCGCCATCTTTGACGATGTATTCCTTGCCTTCGACGCGCATCTTGCCGGTTTCTTTGCATTTCGCTTCGCCGCCGAGCGTGACGAAATCATTGAAGGCAATGACCTCTGCACGAATGAAGCCTTTTTCAAAGTCGGTGTGGATCACGCCCGCGGCTTGCGGCGCGGTGGAGCCTTTGTGGACTGTCCAGGCGCGAACTTCTTTAGGGCCTGCCGTGAAGTAGGTTTCTAAACCGAGCAGCGTGTAAGCCGCGCGAATCATACGTGCCAAGCCCGGCTCTTTCATGCCGATATCATCAAGAAACATTTGCTTGTCTTCTTCGGGGAGATCGGCAATTTCAGCTTCGATCTTGGCGCAGATGGCGACCACCGGCGTGCCTTCTTTGGCGGCGTGTGTGCGCACGGCATCGAGTAGCGGATTGTTTTCAAAGCCGCCTTCAATCACGTTGGCCACATACAGCACCGGTTTGGCGGTGAGCAACGAAAGCTGTTTGAGTAACGCCATCTGGTCGACGTCGTATCCCATCGCGCGCACCGGAATGGCGTCGTTCAATTTTTTCATCATGGGTTCGAGCATCGCCACCAGCTTAATCGCTTCCTTGTCCCCGGCACGCGAATTTTTTTGTGCTTTGTGCAATGCTTTTTCAACCGATTGCATGTCAGCCAATGCTAACTCGGTGTCGATGACGGCAATGTCTGACAACGGATCGACTTTGCCGGAAACGTGAATCACGTTGGGGTCATCAAAGCATCGGACGACGTGCGCAATCGCATCGGTTTCGCGGATGGTGGCCAAGAATTGATTGCCCAACCCTTCGCCCTTCGATGCGCCCGACACCAGCCCTGCGATGTCGACGAACTCGACGATGGCTGGAACAACTTTCTGCGGAGTAACGATTTTGGCGAGCTGGTCAAGGCGCGTATCCGGCACTTCAACGATGCCGATGTTGGGTTCTATCGTGCAGAACGGATAGTTCTCGGCGGCGATGCCCGCTTTGGTCATCGCGTTAAAGGTGGTCGATTTACCGACGTTAGGAAGTCCTACGATGCCGCATTTCATGTCTATTTGCTTTCGGTATTATTCGCGTCTTCATTCTTGGGCTTGGTATGCAATCTGAGCATCGCTGCTTCCATGTCGCCCGTGGCCATTGCCGCCCAGCAATCGATGGATCGCCTCATGGCCTCGTCAATCGCGCGCGCTTCGTCGGCGCTCGGCCGATGCAATACGTAGTCCACCACTTCCGGTCTATCCATTGAGCCGCCTAACTTGCCCGCCAACTCTCGCGGGTGACCGATACCAATTCTGAGGCGCCAGAATTCACGCGTGCCGAGGTGGCTAACGATATCCTTGACGCCATTGCTGCCTGCAGCACCGCCGATTTTCATTTTCACGCTACCAGGCGGCAAATCCATTTCGTCGTGCACGACCAGAATTTCCTCTGGTGTGATTTGGTAGAACTTGGCGAGTGAACTCACCGCTTGACCGCTGCGATTCATGAAGGTGGTCGGCTTCAGCAACCACACGACACTCTGTCCAGTACCAGCTTTGGCGACTTCGCCGTGGAACTTGGACTCCTTGTTAAACGCGGCACCCATTTCGCGCGCGAGCAACTCCACCAACCAGAAGCCGACGTTGTGGCGGGTCTGTTCGTATTCGCGGCCAGGATTGCCGAGGCCGACAACGAGTTTGATGGGTAGGTTTGGCATCGAGAGATGTTATCCCAGAAGAAAAAATGCCCGCCGAGTGCGGCGGGCATTTCAGCGTAGTGCACGACTAAGGCAAGGTTACTTTTTGGCTTTTTCGTCCTTCTTCGGAGCCTTGTCGTCCTTCTTCGGAGCCTTTTCGTCCTTCTTCGGAGCCTTGTCGTCTTTCTTCGGAGCCTCCTCCTCTTTAGCTTGCTGATTCGCAGCCGGTACGTCTGCTGCCGCGATGGCGTCAGCCGCTGCCGTCGCTTCTTCCGATGCGACTGCACGCGGAATGATGATCGTTGCGACCGATTGATCGTCCTTGCGGATCAAGGCGACAGACTCGACGCCAGGCGGGAGTTGCAGATTCGAAATATGAATCGAGTGGCCCGATGCGAGGTCTTTCAGATCGACTTCAATAAACTCGGGCAGGTCTTTTGCCAGACACACAATATCGAGTTCGTTGATGATGTGCGAGACGATACCGCTCGATTGTTTGACGCCCGGTGCGATGTCGGCGTTGATGAAGTGCAGTGGCACTTTCATGTGGATTTTCTTGGTCGGATCGACGCGCTGAAAATCGACGTGCAGCACGTTTTGCTTCCACGCGTGCATTTGCACGTCGCGCAGCAATACCTGCTCGGATTTACCGTCAAGATCCATGTCGAGAACAGAGGCGTGAAACGCCTCCAGACGCAGCTTGTGGTAAATGTCGTTGTGATCGAGTTCAATCACGGTTGGATCTTTGCCGCCACCGTAAACGATGCCGGGGACTTTGTCCGCGCGACGCAGGCGGCGGCTCGCACCCGTGCCCTGTACGCTACGCGATGTTGCTTTTAAAGCGATTTTCATAATGACACCTCAGTTAAAAAACCATTCGCGACCAAATGGTTTGTTGATTTCCCCGCTCCCGGCCTGTCGGCCACCCTCTCCCGCAAAGGGCGAGGGGTATTGTGGAGAGGTTCGTTGCTGCTTTGCTGCTTCACTACTGCACTACTCAACTACTCAACGACTGCAAAACTCCTCTATTCCGTAAACAGCGAACTTACCGATTCGCCCTCGGCAATGCGCCGAATGGTTTCCGCGAGCAATTCCGCTGTGCTAATCTGGCGAATTTTTTTGCATGCAATGGCATCGGCTTTCAATGGGATGGTGTCGGTCACCACCAGTTCGTCGATCACTGAGCTTTCCAGCCGTTCAATTGCCGAGCCCGACAACACCGGGTGCGTACAGTACGCCACCACTCTTGTCGCGCCGCGTTCTTTCAGTGCCTTCGCCGCTTCCGTCAGCGTACCGGCCGTGTCAACAATGTCATCCATGATCAGACAGGTATGCCCCGCCACATCACCGATGATATTCATGACCATCGACACATTGGCGCGCGGCCGACGCTTATCGATGATGGCCAACTCTGAATCGAGCTGCTTGGCAATTGCCCTTGCCCGCACCACACCACCGACATCCGGCGACACGACAATCAAATCTTGGTAATCGTGCTTCCACACGTCACCCAACAAAATCGGCGTGGCGTAGATGTTGTCCACGGGGATATCAAAAAAACCCTGGATCTGATCCGCGTGCAAATCCATCGTCAGCACGCGATCCACACCGGCACCGGTCAACATATTGGCTACGACTTTCGCCGAGATCGCCACCCGCGCTGAACGTGGACGCCGATCCTGACGCGCATACCCAAAATACGGGATGACTGCGGTAATGCGTGCTGCACTCGAACGTTTCAGCGCATCGGTTATGACCATGATTTCCATCAGGTTGTCATTGGTCGGCGCACACGTCGACTGCAGTATGTAAGCGTCCTTGCCACGAACGTTTTCCAATATTTCTACCATCACCTCGCCATCGCTGAACTTGGCGACCTTGGCGCGGCCCAGCTGCGTCCCCAACAGCCTCGCCGTCTCCTTAGCGAGCTTCGGGTTCGCGCTGCCTGCGAACACACTCAGATTATCGAATGCCATTCTCTTGCCTCACGTAGTTGCTTATTCGCACAGTTGGAACAAGTCACCACACACCGCGTTGCCGAGCGAACCATGTCGTCGCAGGACAACGCCGTGCTGCTTCTGGCTGGGGAGGTAGGGATCGAACCTACGAATGCCGGAATCAAAATCCGGTGCCTTACCACTTGGCGACTCCCCAAAACTTCCGATACGCAATCTGGCTACTGCGCCCGAGTTTGGCACTACTGTGGTGCTCATCGTACATTTAGTACGATTGCGCTCCTCGCAGCGCCAAACTCGCGCTCGCTACGCCATCTTGCATATCGGCACCACCATGCCAACCCCCACGGAGCTTGCGCGACGGCTTGCTAAAGGGTTGGGTGTTTATCCAACCCTTTAGCAACAAAACCGGTCATTTTCGGCGAGACCAATTGAAGGGCTTCGCGTGCGTCGTGCTCGGACTCGAAGGCGGCGAATAGGCTCGCCCCGGAGCCTGTCATCCGCGCACCAAATACCGATTTTTTGGAGACTTCAGACAGCATCGCAAGACCGTTTGCGACTGCGGGAAACGCTTTCAAAACAACCGCTTGCAAATCATTTTGGGTATTTGCCAAGCTGGCCGCCGAAAAGTCCGCTATTTTGACGCTCGCGGTGGTTCTTGTCAAATCCGGGTGCTGGAACACGAATGGGGTCGGCACCTGCACATTCGGCGTCACCACCACGTACCACCAGAGGGGAATTGCCACGGGCGTCAGCACTTCGCCGACACCTTCGGCGACGGCCGGTTGTCCATCAATAAAAAACGGGATGTCAGCACCGAGACCGACGCCGATTTCGCGCAAGGTCTGCTTGGGCCAGCGCAAATTCCACAGTTTGTTGAGCGCCAACAGCACGGCTGCCGCGTCGGAACTGCCGCCGCCGAGTCCAGCACCTAGCGGCGTGCGTTTGGTGATCGAGATGTTGGCACCTAGTGGCGTGCCCGCCGCGGCCTTCAGGGTCGCTGCAGCACGCATCGCCAGATCCGTTTCCACCGGCACGCCGACCACCTCATGGGTTCGCACGATGGCACCATCCTCCCGCACCGTGATTTCCAGCGTGTCACCGTAGTCGATCATGGTAAACAGCGATTGCAGCAGGTGATAGCCGTCGTCGCGCCGTCCAACAACGTGCAAGAAAAGGTTCAGCTTGGCAGGCGCATAGACATTCATCAGGTTTCCTGGTGACACTCGATTACAACGGTCTGAAGTGATCGACAAATAAACGCAAAGCGGTGTCGTCGCGCGATACCGAGATGCGCGAGGCAATGCGTCCGCCTTTGACACCGTCGACGGCACGCAAATTCTCTGCGCGAATGGTCCAATTGGCCGAAATGTCACTTGCACCGCGCGCGTCGGTGGCATCGACGTCGATGCCCTGCACCCAGCGCGCCAGCAATTCCGTGTTAATCGCCACGCCGACCAGCACTTGCGTCAACGCACCAATCGAGGGCGCGTGTTCGATGCTTTCGCCGCGCGTCAGCGTCGCCCCGTGCGCGGTCGCGGATACTTCGGCGAGCTGCGAACCCAATGGCGAATAGAAACGCAAGGTTTCGCGGGTTCCATCGCGCAGCCACTCAATTTTCGTCGTGTCAAGCCGGTCGGCGACGCGAACACTCAGCCTGCCGGACAAGTTGAAACGCTCGATGAATACCGGCGCGCCACTCGGCGCAGCTGTTTCGGCGACGGGCAACCATGCCGCACATCCGGTGAGCAGGCTGAACAGAGTTACGCAAAGAAGTGCGCTCGCAGCGCGCGCGCCGCGGGTGCGATTCCGCGACAAGTTTGACGCCATCATTTCTTGAAGCGTTCGATGAGCGCCATCAAGGTTGGGTTGTCTGGATTGGCCAGCAACGCGCGCTGCCACACTTTTTGGGCATCGTCGCGCCTGCCGGTGACCCACAGTACTTCGCCCAGATGCGCGGCGATCTCCGGGTCGGCACGCAAACGATAGGCACGCGTCAACGTCGCCAGCGCCTCGTCATTGCGCTTCAAACGGTATTGCACCCAGCCAAGACTATCCAGAATGAACGCGTCTTCCGGCGCGAGTGCGATCGCCTTGTGAATCAACTCAATCGCCTCGGGCAGACGAATGCCACGCTCGGCGAACGTATAGCCCAGCGCATTGTAGGCGTGTGCGTGATCCGGCTTGATGTTGATCACGGTACGCAAATCGCTTTCCATTTCGTCAAGCCGGTTGAGCTTTTCGGCAATCATGGCGCGGTCGTAACGCAGCACAATCGATTCAGGTTGTTTTGCCAGCGCAGCCGTCAACACTTGATGTGCCTCACTTAAGGCATTCACATCGCGCAACAACTGCACTTCGGCAATTACTAATTGGGTGCGTCGGTCGGTGGATTCGGTTTCGGCCAACTGTGCCTGCTGCAAGTACTTGCGGCCAGACTCGAGTCCATCGCGTTTGGCGATATGGCCGGCGATTTTCACCTGCGCGTTGACAAAATACTCGCCTTCGCGAATCAGGCGGTACCAGGCAAGCGCTTGTTCAATGTCTTTTTTGCCTTCGGCCGCCAGCGCCAAGTTGTAGTGGATTGGGCTCTTGTCACGCGGATCCATTTCAAGCGTGCGCTTGAATCCGGCACTCGCTGCGTCCCAATCTTCAATTTGCAATGAAATCAGCGCAACCGCATACACCAATTCGCCGTCACGCGGCAGTTCTTGGGCGGCGCGGCGAAACTCTTCGCGCGCCGACAACAAAGCCTTGTCGCCGACCAGCAATCGCGCGTAGGCGACCCGGACTTCGGTGTCTCGTTCAAATTGCTTCAGATAGCCCGCCAAATATTGCATGGCCGCATCGTTCGCCGCGTCACTGCCGTCGGCACGCAACAACTGTGCTTTGGCGATGGCTGCGCGCGGAAAGTTCGGTCGCGCCGCCAACGCCGCGTTGATCGCGGCGCGCGCGACATCGATGCGACCGGCGGCAAAGGCGGTCACCCCCACCGCGTATTGCGCTTCTGCCACATGTAGATGCGCCAACGCCGCTTCGGCGACGATGGTCGCCACTTGCGCGCGATCCGAATAACGACTCAGCAAAAACGGCAGCTGCTCGAACAACGCCGGGGCGATCGATTTGTCGTTCAACCATTGCGTCAAGGTAGCGGCGACTGGCTCAATCGGACCGGCCACCCCCAACAACGCCCCTAACGCTTGGTGCGCGACCGCAGCATCGGGCTCCAGCGCGAGCCAAAGCAGCAGCGCATCGCGCGCCTCGGTGGTCTGGCGCGACTGAAATGCAATCTCAGCGGCACGCCGAGCGACGCGCGGATCGCGGGTTTTTTGCGCGAGGTCAAGCATGCCGCGCGCCGCGAGCTGCGTGCCGCCGCGCTGACCGGCAATTTCGGAAATCAAGTACTGGTAGATGAGCTCAGCCGTGGACACCTGCACTGGCGTGCCGTCGGTTTTTTTCTGCGCCCCAGACTTGCTCACGGGCTTGGGTGCGTCCTTTGCGCCCACCACCGGCGGCGACGGCAGCACGCTCTGCGCCAAGGCAGTACAAGGTGCAAACAGACACGTCAGCGACACGATCAGCGTCGATGCGTAGCATCGGCGCGGGAAAAACGAAGCGGGCTTTGCAGGAGTCATACGCTCATCATAGCGAATTCGACGGGTAGCGTCATTATTAGTGGCCTCTGGCGTGTCACAATTTCGAATCGATCCAGACGAGAGCGACGCGATGCCTGAATTACCCGAAGTCGAAACCACGCGCCGTGGCCTGCTGCCCAAGGTTACCAACCGCCGCGTGCGTCGCGTCATGGTGCGCGACGCGCGACTACGCTGGCCGGTTCCGGCCAACCTCGGCAAGGTGATGGAGCAGCGCGTCATCCACGGCATTTCGCGGCGCGGGAAATATTTGCTATGGGACGTCGAATCCTCGAGCGGGGGCGGTTTTTTGCTTTGCCACCTCGGCATGTCGGGGTCGATGTTCACGGTGAGCGCGCGAGCCAGACCGGCGTTGCACGATCACATCGACATCGTGCTGTCGGGCGGTACCGTGGTGCGCTACCACGACCCGCGCCGATTCGGTGCGATGCTTTGGATCGCCGGGCCTAACCCGACGCATCCATTACTCGATCGCCTCGGCCCCGAGCCGCTCGAGCCCAGCTTTGACGGCTTGCATCTGTTCCGCGACTCACGTTCGAGAAGCATGAGTGTCAAACAATTCATCATGGATGGGCAGGTCGTGGTCGGCGTCGGCAACATCTATGCGTCCGAAGCATTATTTGTCGCTGGCATCAGGCCGACTACGCCCGCAGGGCGTGTGTCCTTGCCGCGTTACTTGCGCCTCGCCGACACCATCAAGTCGACGCTTGCCAAAGCGATTCGCGCAGGCGGCTCGAGTCTGCGTGACTACGTAAAGGCCGACGGCCAATCCGGAACTTTTCAACTCGACACGCAGGTGTACGGCCGCGAATCGCAGCCTTGCCGCGTTTGCAAGAGTCCGATTCGCAGCATCCGGCAAGGCCAGCGCAGCACCTTTTATTGCGCCCGATGTCAGACATAATCGCAACACCGCTATCGCCGCGCTCCCTCATGGTCCCTTTTCTGTTTATCCGATACGTCGAATACTGAACATGCAGACCACCCACGCGCTCACGCCGAGGCTCGCGAATTTACAGTCGTGGCGCTACGGCATCACCACGCAGATTGTGCGGGTCGCCGATTTTCTGCGCGCGCATGGTTACAGCAATGCCGAAACAGAAGCCACGTTCGATGCTCTGACCAGCCGCGCAAATCGCGCGCGCGTCAACATCGTGTTTATTGCCGAGTCCGGTCGCGGCAAATCTGAATTGATCAACGCTTTGTTTTTCGCAGATCTGGGTCGGCGCTTGCTGCCCTCTGGTGAAAAGCACGGAACGCGCTGCATCACCGAAGTGCGCTTTGATCGGTCACGCAGTACTGGCTTGAGTGTGCTGCCGGTTGAAACACGCGAGGCACCGCGTCGCTTCGCCGACATTTATCGTGACGCCTCGCAGTGGCAGCATCTGGCATTCGACGCCGACAACGCCGAATCGGTGGCTGACGCATTCGCCGCCCTCGCCGAAACGCGTCGCGTCACCGTCGCCGACGCCGTGTCCCTGGGACTGCACGTCGATTCATTGCGCAACGCCAGCAATGAGGATGGCTGGGTTGACGTGCCGAGGTGGCGCTACGCGATCGTCAATTTTCCGCACCCGTTGCTCGACGCTGGCCTAGTGGTCATCGATACGCCCGGCTTGGCGGCGCTGACGGCCGAGCCCGAATTCGGTCGCGAAAATATTCCCGCCGCCGATGCGGTGGTAGTGGTGCTTGACGCTGACGAAGGCGTGACCAAACCGGACTTGGCGATCTGGAAAGAAAAACTCGGTGGCTCGCGCAATTTTCGCGAGCGCGAAAAGGACGATTCCGGTCAGGCGCGCATTGTCGTGCTGAACAAGATCGACTTGTTGTACGTGGCCGATTCAATGGACGCTAAAGAAGCGGATCGCAAATGGTTACGCGAGGTCGATAAGCGCGTACAAGACGTCGCCAACCTGATGCGCATCGAACCGATCAAGGTGATTCCGGTATCTGCGCAACTGGCATTGCGCGGAATTTTTGACGCCGATCAGGATGCGCAACTGAAAAGCCGCTTGTACCGACTCGAACGCGCTTTAGCGACTTATCTGCCGCAACACCCTGAAGCCAAACTCGGCAAGGACATTTTGAGTACGCTTTCGAGCACCATCGAAAGCATTCAAGCCACGCTGGACAAGTCGCGCTTTGATGCGCTCGAAGGTTTACACGCGTTGGGCGAGATTCGGAAAAAAAATCTCGCCATGTCCGAAGCGCTTGCCCGCGAAGCGGGTGACCGGCGGGTACAAGTCGAAGCCGCGCTGGAAGAAATGCGCGCGATTAAACCCATCCACGCCAAACTTACCGGTGAGCTGGCGTCGCTATCCAGTCCATCCATCGCAAAATCGGACGCCGCGGCGACCGCAAAACTGGTCAGCGGCGCGCTAATGGCGAGCAAGATCAGCGAAATTCTGGTTGGCTACTTCGCGCTTACAAGACAACACATCAGCGCCATCGAAGCCAAACTTGACGAAATTCGAACCGTCTTTGGCAATGTTGGCGAAAAGCATTTTCGCTTAATCGGCATTGGACACTTCGAAGTGCACCCGTTTGCCACACAGCGCTTCAGGACGGAAGTTGACAAAGCAGAAGAAGCCGTCCGCAACGAATTGTTGAGCGGCAGCACGCTATTGCGTCGAAGCAGCAGCATTGCCGAAGAGTTCGAATCGTCAATTGCTTCACGGGTGGTCCACGTGTTCGAAATCGCACATCGCGAAACCAATGCCTGGATGCGCGGCGTGTTTACCGGCATCGAGCGCCCGGTGGAAGAAATCAACAAGCGATTGTCCGGACGCGCCGAGCGAGTAGAGCAGATTCGGTCGGCCGAACTCGATCTGGCAGAAAAAATCGCCGACCTGCAGGCCTCGGTTGATGTGATCAAGAGCAAACACGCTGAGCTCGGTGTACTGCGAGAAGGGCTCGATCGATTTTCGGGGCGCAGCCGTCGGGACGAATAGTCCGCAGTCCAATTTCAGGCGGCGACTTTGATGGCGGTCAGCCGAATGAATTTGGCGTACAACTCGGATTGCGTCTCGGTATGCAGCTCGTCGAGCGGGATGCAATCGACCGGACAGACTTCTTGGCACTGCGGCGCGTCGAAGTGGCCCACGCACTCAGTGCATTTTGCCGGGTCGATCTCGTAAATCTCTACGCCCTGATAAATCGCGCCGTTCGGACATTCCGGCTCGCAGACGTCACAGTTGATACACAGGTCGGTGATCTTGAGACTCACGGTGCCTCGCCCACTTTTGCCGTCAGTGCACGCATGGTCAAAGGGTGCACGAATTCGCTGACGTCGCCCCCGAGAATCGCGATTTCACGCACGATGGTCGCGGAAATGAACATGTATTTATCGGACGGCGTCAGGAACATGGTTTCCACGCTCGGGTTAAGGCGTCGGTTCATGCCGGCCATCTGAAACTCATACTCAAAATCCGACACCGCGCGCAGCCCGCGCAAAATTACATTGGCCTGATGCGTGTCGAGAAAGTCCGACAACAATCCACCGAACCCCAGCACCTTGACGTTCGGATGCGCCGACAGAATTTCCCGCGCCATGTCGACCCGCTCGTCGAGTGTAAAAAACGGGCACTTCGCTTGACTGTGCGCAACCGCCACAATGACCTCGCCGAATAGCTTGGCCGCACGCGCCACGAGGTCTTCATGCCCCTTGGTGAGGGGGTCAAACGTTCCCGGATAGACGGCGCGAATCATGATTTTGAACCTGAAGAGTTGGCGTGAGCGGCAAGAGCACTATCTTACCCTGTTGAAAGCGGGCGCAGCAAGCCAAAATATACCGTGCCTGCCTTGCGCGATTTGACCAACGCGTAGCCGCCAGCGTCGCTGACCAACGCGCCCAGCGGCTGGTTGGATTCCACATACACCGACGCGTCGGCAGCCAAATGCGGCAGCAACGCCGCCAGAAATGCTGCGTGCAAATTCGCGTCGAATGGTGGGTCGCAGAAAACGACATCGAATTTAAGCCGATTCGATTTCAGCCACTCGAACACATCCTGTGCACGAACATCGCACTGGGCGGCTTCCAACCGGCGGACATTTTCGCGCAAGCTACCGACGGCGGTGAGATTCGCCTCACACAACACCACGCGCTCGGCACCGCGTGACGCCGCCTCAAAACCGAGAGCACCGCTACCCGCAAACGCGTCCAGGCAAGCCTTGCCGTGCAGCGACTGTCCGAGCCAGTTGAATGCCGTCTGCCGGATACGATCCCCGGTAGGCCGCAAGCCCGCCACCTCCGGAAACGCCAGAATGCGGCTGCGCCACTGGCCACCACCGATGCGAACCTGATTGCGTGACGGACTTGAAATTTTTGACTTGGTCGCCATGATGGAAGTTTCGCATGACTGGAATGTCTCACGCGGCCCGCCCTTGACCTAGAATATCGAACCATCACTGCGCGTAGCGCGTCCATTGTCACTTGTGAAAGAAATCTCTCGCGTGTTTCCCCAGTTTTCCAAGAAGGCAGCGGCGACTACGGCGGCTGAACCCGCCTCGGGTTGGCTGTCAAGGCTGCGCGCGGGACTGGCCGAAACTCGCGCCGTGCTCAACACCGATGTATCAGATTTGTTCGCACGTCACCCGCACCTAGACGAAGCGCTGTTTGACGAACTCGAAACCGCCCTCATCAAAGCCGACGTCGGCGTGCGCGCCAGCGCACAACTCATCGCCAAGCTGCGTATCGTGCAGTGTGAACAAAAAATCGCCAATGCTGACGCGCTGCGCGAAGCGTTCAAGCACGCGCTAACTGAACTCATCGCCCCGCTTGAACAGGCACTGGATGTGTCGACTCATCGCCCGTTCGTCATCATGATTGCCGGCGTCAACGGTGCCGGGAAAACCACCACCATCGGCAAGCTCGCGAAGTATTTTCAGGCGCACGGCCACAGCGTCATGCTGGCCGCCGGTGACACGTTTCGTGCCGCCGCCCGTGAGCAATTGACGACGTGGGGGGAGCGCAACAATGTCATGGTCATCGCGCAAGAAGGTGGCGATTCTGCCGCCGTCATTTTCGACGCGATCTCGGCAGCACGCGCACGCGGTATCGACATCGTGCTCGCCGATACCGCTGGCCGCCTGCCGACACAGCTCAATTTGATGGAAGAGATTCGCAAAGTGCGGCGCGTGATCGCCAAGGCTGACCCCACGGCACCGCACGAAACCTTGCTGGTGCTCGACGCCAACACCGGCCAGAACGCGCTGGCGCAAGTCCGTGCGTTCGATGAGGCGCTGCAGTTGACCGGACTGGTTGTCACCAAACTCGACGGCACGGCCAAAGGTGGCATGATCGCCGCACTCGCGGTCGAGCGCGCAACGCGGCCGATTCCGGTGCGCTTTATCGGCGTCGGTGAATCAATCGACGATCTAAAGCCGTTTGTGGCCAGCGAGTTTGTCGATGCGCTGTTCTGATCAACGCCAGACGGGGTGCAACGCGTGATTACGTTTTCCGGCGTGACCAAGCGTTATGCGAATGGCTACGAGGCGTTGAAAAATGTCTCGTTGACCGTTGAAAAGGGCGAAATGATCGCCATCACGGGCCACTCTGGCGCAGGCAAATCAACCCTGCTGAAGCTCGCTGCGGGGATCGAGTTTGCCTCGGGTGGCAGCGTGCTGGTCAACAATCAGAACCTCGCGCAGCTCAAAGAGGCGGGCGTGTCGGTGCTGCGCCAGAATCTCGGGTTGGTGTTTCAAGATCACAAGCTGTTGTTTGACCGCAGCGTCTTCGACAATGTCGCGCTACCGCTTGAAATCGTCGGTTATCCGCGTGGCGAAACCGGCAAGCGCGTGCGCGCCGCGCTCGACAAGGTCGGCCTGCTACAACGTGAGCGTGCCAATCCGATTGCGCTGTCCGGCGGCGAACAACAGCGCCTTTGTATTGCGCGCGCGATTGTCAATCGACCGTCCATGCTCATCGCTGACGAGCCGACCGGCAACCTAGACCAAGCGTATGCGGCCACCATCATGGAATTGTTTCGCTCCTTCAATCAGGTGGGTGTGACGGTGATTCTGTCAACGCACGACGAAATCGGGCTGGCGCGCCTTCAATGTCGTCGCATCGCGATCGCCCAGGGGAGTGTTGTCGCATGAGTGCGTTCGTTTTTTCGCACCTGCAAGCGTTCAATAGAGCCGTCGGTCGCATGCGCGCCCAGCCGCTGGCAACAGGCTTGTCCATCGTGGTCATTGCCATTGCCATACTGCTGCCGCTTGGCCTCTACATGCTGTTTGACAACGTTACGCGCGCCACTTCACGACTCAACACTGAGCCGAATGTGAATGTCTACCTCGCGCTCAACGCGAGCGACGGCGAGGCGAAAGAGATCGAAAAAAAATTGCGCGCGCATGACAACGCCGCCAGTCTGCGTTTCATTTCGCGCGAAGCCGCACTTGCCGAGCTAAAAAAACGCACCAATCTTGGCGATCTGCTGGCAGGCATCGAGGCCAACCCACTGCCGCACGCCTTCGCGGTTAAACCCAAATCGACCGATCCGGGTGCACTGGAGGCCATGCGGCGCGATGTCGCCGCCATCGCCAAGGTCGAGACCATCAACATGGACTTTGAGTGGGCCCATAAACTGACGCGCTTTGCGCGCTTCGCCGAGCGACTGGTGTTCCTGCTCGGGGCCATGCTCGGCGCGGCGGTGGTATTTGTGATCGGCAACACCATTCGGTTACAGATGCTCACGCAAAAAGATGAAATCATCGTCGCCCGCCTGATCGGGGCGACCCAACACTTCGTGCGTCGACCCTTTCTGTATTTTGGTGCGCTTCAAGGCGGCCTCGCAGGTGCGCTCGCTGTGCTCGCCACCACCGCGCTTGGGCTGTGGGCCAGCGCTGAGGTGAATGCGCTTGCCGCATCCTACGGCGCAGATTTCGCCTTACGTGCGCCGACCCTTGGGCAAGCGGGCTGGGTCATCGGGCTGAGCGCCGCGTTGGGCTGGATGGGCGCGTTCGTGTCGGTATCCATGTACTGGCGCCAGGTCGAAGTTAATCCAT
>JBCKPM010000035.1:0-17006 GCA_038901675.1 Usitatibacteraceae bacterium
CCAAGCCGTCCTTGAGTCGCACCAGTCGCTTGGCGTATTTTGCGACGTCCAGCTCATGCGTGACAATCAAAATGCTCATGCCGTTTTCTTCGTTGAGACGCCGAAACAGATTCATGATCTCCACCGACGTGGCGGTGTCGAGGTTGCCCGTCGGCTCATCGGCCAGAATCAAGGCTGGCTCGCACACCAGCGCACGCGCAATCGCGACGCGCTGCTGCTGGCCACCGGAAATTTGGTTTGGCAATCGCTTGGTGAACGCGCCCAAACCGGTCTGTGTGAGCTTTTCGGTGGCGCGACGTCGCGCTTCAGCCATCGGCACGCCCGCATACAGCAATGGTAGCGCGACATTGTCGATCAATGGCATGCGTTTCAACAGATTGAAGCCTTGAACGACAAAGCCGATGGTGGCGTTGCGCACGTTGGCCAGCTCGTTGTCCGTCAGCTTTGAGGTCTCGCGGCCGTTGAGCACGTAGCTGCCAGAGGTCGGCGTGTCGAGCGCACCGATGATGTTCATCAGTGTCGATTTACCGGACCCGGATTGCCCCATGATGGCGACGAATTCGCCATGCTCAATCCTGACATTGATGCCGTGCAATACCGGCGTCTCGACGTCAGACGAGAAGTAACTCTTGTGGATGTCGGCCAGATCGATCAGCAGATCCGATTGGGTCTGTTGACTAGCAGTTTGTTGAAATTCGATTTATTTCAGTGAAAATCGTACTTTTCCTGGATGAGAAAACATGGGCCACTCCAAAATAATCGCTTGTAGCGCTTCCTATAAGGCCGACGAAAATTTGTGCAGTCGAAACATTCGAATTTCAACAAACTGCTAGGGCGAGGTTGAGTGGCCGCGTTCATGCGTTACTTCTTGGTCTTGTCCTGAAGATCGCGAATCACCAATTCGTCGCCGGGATTTATTTTGCCGCTCACGAGTTCAGTGTGTTGATTACTGGCGATGCCGGTACGCACTTGGATGGGCACCAGTTCGTTCTTGTCATTGAGTTTATAGACGGTGCCGACGCCGCGTCGTCCGCCGCCGCCGGTGTCCGTCGGATCATCGAGTTGGCGCGCACCGGACTTGCGTGCCCCTTTGGCGGATGCCTCGGTGCTCGGCGTATCGTTCTTGGGCGGGGCCTTGGCGTCGGACTTGGTCTCCGACTTCTTCTCGGCCGCCTGTGCATCCTTTTTCTTCTTGTCGTCTTTGGGCGGCTTGAAACGCAGGGCTGAAGTCGGAATGCGCACGACGTCGTTGCGCTGTGCCGCGACGAAGCTGACCTGCGCGGTCATGCCGGGTTTAAGCATCTGATTCTCGTTGGCAGTGTCGACAATCACGTTGTAAGTCACCACGCCCTGATTGATGGTCGTGTTCAGCCGCACCAAGCGAATGGCGCCCGTGAAGTCGCGCTCCGGGTAGGCGTCAACCGTGAACTTCACCGGCATGCCGGTTTTGACCGTGCCAACGTCGGCTTCTGCAATCGACGTATCAATCTGCATCGCGTAGAGGCTTTGCGCGATCTGAAATAAAGTAGGCGTACTAAAACTCGCCGCCACCGTTTGTCCAACATCGATTTTGCGATCGATGACAATGCCATTAATTGGTGAACGAATCACGGTATACGACAGATTCGTACGCTCGCGATCGAGTTGCGATTTCACTTGCGCGACGTTGGCCTTCGCCACATCAAGGTCGCGCGTGTTCTGCTCGAGTGTGGCATCCGAGATGAAGCCCTTGCGCACCAGCTCCTGATTGCGCTTCAACGTGCTTTCGGCCAACCGCTGTGACGCCTCAGCCGAACGCAAGTTCGCGTCAATCTGCGCGATGCTGGCCTTGATAAGCGCTGGGTCGAGCTCGAGCAAAATTTGACCCGCCTTGACTGGCTGATTGAAATCGGTAAACAGCTACGTTACTGTCCCAGACACCTGCGTGCCGACACTCACCACTGTCACCGGATTGAGCGTGCCGTTGGCGGTAATTCGTTGCACCACGGCACCGCGATCGACGGCGACGGTTCGGTAGCGATCCGCGCGTGCCGCCGCTGCCTTCTGTTGCAACTGCACGTAGCCCACGCCGACAGCCATAAGGATAATGAGCGGAACCAGAATCTTGGTGCGAAACACAAAGCGAAACAGCGATTTGACAAAATTCATGTGGACGTTGACCAGTTTGGTGAAGGGTCGGCAGAAAAACAACGAGCGCACGTCGTCATGACTTGAAGAATGTGTAGAACCGATTCACACGACCGACGTATTTTGAGACGAGACAGGCGTAATTTTAGCGGCAATCGTGGCCCGCAAAGCTGTTCGTTTGTCACGGTTGAGGTGATCCAATCCCAACATCCCGCGTTTGGTCGCAGTGGCTCAGCCGAGCGCCCCCATTACTGCGTGGAAATCATTGGCCGGATGGTCAGTCCGTTTGAGACTGCCGCCAGGAAGTACTCGAGTTGCCTGAATTCGACGCTGCCGATGTCAAACGGGTTAGCGCCCGCGCGATGCATGCAGCGCTGAAACTGGCCGTGCAGCAGACGAACATCGCCACCGGGTTCGACGCGCGGCCACGCCAAAACCTGCCCGACGGCCGGTGACAACCCGATGCGCTTGCCGCCTTCTTCGTGCAGTTGACCGACGCGCGAAACGTGGCACGACGCGCAGGCAAGGTCGGCCTCGCCGATGCGCTTGGTAAACCACATCCGACCTGCCGCATAGTGCGCTGCCGCGATCGGGCCTTGCACTCGCACGTTGAGTTTCTGGCCAACCGACATGCTTCGCAGATACGCACTGAGTGCGCCCATCGAGAGGCCGTCTGTGCGTGAGAACGCAGGTTCCTGATGCAGTTCACGGCAGGCGTTGATCGCGTCCTCGAGCGTGACCACGCGGTTGAACCTCGTATCGACCTGTGGGTAGGTTGCGGCCACTCGTTGGCCGCCATTCGGAAAACACGACGCGAGTGATTTGCCGTTGCGAAACTTCCGCTCCCACGTTTTTTTGCCGATGGCCAGAATATCGTTGACGTTGGTCGCGTTGACGCCACCCAAGGGCGTGACTGCAACACCGGGCGCAAAACTCGCACCGCCGTGGCTCCACTCGTCGACCGGCACGCCGGGAAATCGCTTTTGAATCGCGGCGATCAGCGAAACGCGGTCGCGCTCAGGCGTCGGTGCCGAATGGACAGATTTGCTGGCACTCGCCGGGGCAGTTTGCGCCAGCGATGGTGTGGCAGCCAAGGCGAACGCAAGCAAAACCGCTGCGCTAGCGCTAGCACCGACGCTCATCGCAGTGGCAGCGCCGTGCGCGTAGTTTCGGCGGCGCGAAGCTGCAGCCCACGCTCCTCGCGGTCGCCGCGGTCGCGCTTCTCCCCGGGCAGCAGCGGCCGGTTCTTAAATTCATTCTTTAGTTCGCGCAAACGCGCTTCGGCGGAAGACGACTCATAGAAGTCGCCGTCCTTGGCTTTTAACGCGATTTCGAGTTGTTCGATGGCACCCACCAGATTGCCGCGCCGATGGTAGGACTCACCGATGGCACGATGCTGCGCTAACTTTTTGCCCAAGCGTTCGTAGCACTTGCCGACGATTTCAAATAACTTCGGATCGTCCTGAATCGACTTAAGACGCTCGTTGGCCAATTTCAATGCAATCTCGGTTTGGCCTGCCAGGTAGTGCGCTTCCAATAGCCCCAGCGCAAGCGCGCGGCTGTCGGGAAAACGCTTGACGGCGCTCTGATAGGTCGCAATCGCGGCGTCAAACTTGCGCTGGCCGAGTTGAATTTCCGCATACTGATTTTCGATCCACGGGTGCGGTGCCGGCAGCAGGCGAACTTTGTTGAGCTCACGTTCCGCAGCGACAAAATCACGCCCTTTTGCCAACGCCATCGCCAGTCCATAGACATCGGCGCGATTGCGCAATACCGTGCGCTCATCAATGGCCGCGCGAAAAAAGTTTGCGCCATCGACTGCGCCGAGGCTCATCGCCCGTAATTTTGCCTGTGCCAGCTTGTATTCCGGGCTCTCAGTCACCACACGCAAGCGTTTGTCGGTCTCGTTTTGTATTTGATCGACACGGTTTTGCATGTCAGCGATGCGCTCGGTGGTGAGCGGATGGGTGCGCAGATAGCCGGGTGCCTTGCCATCGTTGTGGCGATTGGCACGCAGCAAGCGATCAAAAAAACCAACCATGCCCTCAGGGTCGAACCCGGCGCGCATCATCACCTGGATGCCAGTACGATCGGCCTCCCGTTCAAAATCGCGCGAGTAGTCGAGCTGACTCTGTGCGGCGAGTGCCTGTCCGCCGACAATCGCCGCCTCGGTCGCCTGTCCCGCAGATGAGGAACCTGATCGTGCGGCAAGAATCGCTACAGCCAGCGCTGCGAGTTGCATCAGTCCGCCACCACGCTGGCCCATCGCGCCGCGCGCGGCATGGCGCTGCAGCACGTGTGAAATTTCGTGGCCCATCACGCCCGCCAACTCGGACTCAGTGCGCGAGGCCAGAATCAGCCCCGAATGGAAGCCGACGAAGCCACCCAGCAATGCAAATGCGTTGATCGCGTCGTCGTTCATGACAAAAAATTCGAACTCACGTCGATTGTCGTTGGTCGCACCCTTCGAGGCGGCGACGAGCCGAGTGCCAAGCGAGTTGATGTATTCGACGATTTCCGGATCATCGACAAATGCACGGTCGCCACGCACTTCCAGCATAATTCGTTTGCCGATGGCGCGTTCCTGTGGCTCGGTCACCATGGAATCGCTAGCATCACCGAGGTCAGGCAGTCCCTCGGCATGAACGATGGGTGCGAAACCCAGCGGGGCTAGGGTGACTGTGACGAAGGCGACGAGCGTGAAAGCAGCAACCGACTTTCTCAACTGAATTTGCAAGCGAGCGACTCCGAACAAGAAATGTTGCCAATCTGACGCGCGGGACCAGCGGTAGTTCCGCGTGCCAGCTGATTCTAGCAAGTCCACCCACTCAATCCCGATCCCCCTCATGTCCACACTCAATCACTTCGACGAACGCGGCAACGCCCATATGGTCGATGTCGGCGACAAATCCGAAACACATCGCGTGGCGGTGGCGGCGGGAACAATCGCGATGCAAGCGGCCACCTTGGGTGCTGTCACGGGAGGCACGGCAAAAAAAGGTGACGTGCTCGGCGTAGCGCGTATTGCCGCGATTCAGGGAGCCAAACGCGCTTCGGAACTCATCCCGCTCGCACATCCGCTTGGCATCACCAAAGTCGCTATTGAGTTTTTAATCAATGCCGACAGCAATAGCATCGAGTGTGTGGCTACCGTGGAGACCGTTGGCCGCACCGGTGTCGAAATGGAAGCACTGTGCGCGGTCGCGACCGGTCTGTTGACCATCTACGACATGCTCAAAGCCATCGATCGTGGCATGGTCATCTCCAACATGCGGCTACTCGAAAAGCACGGCGGCAAATCGGGCGCATGGGTGGCCTCGTCGTCAGCCAAGTAGTTTTGCCGCAGCCAACACGCCGCCTGTCGTGCCGCAAGCCAGAATCACCCAAACGACATTGACCTTGTAGCGCAGCAGGGCGATGGCGGCCGCGACAGTGAGCGCCATCGAGAGTAAATCACTGCCGCCGGCGAATACCGCATCCGGCGTCGCGTTTGGCCACCAGACGTGCCAAGCAAAGAATACCGCTAGATTGACAATCACCCCGACCACCGCCGCCGTGATGGCAGTGAGCGGCGCGGCCATTTGCAAATTGCCACGCGTGGCTTCGATAAACGGCGCGCCGACCAGAATAAACAGGAATGACGGCAGGAAGGTGAAGAAGGTCACGACGCACGCGGCAAGTGCGCCGGACCAAAACGGCTGGCCGCTGACCACGAGGTTGGCGTCACCGCCCAAGTAGCCGACGAACGCGACCACCATGATGAGCGGACCGGGCGTGGTCTCACCGAGTGCCAGACCGTCGATCATCTGTAGTGGCGTCAACCAGTGGAACGTTTCTACTGCGCCTTGATAGACATAGGGCAGCACCGCGTAAGCACCGCCGAATGTGAACAGTGCGGCCTTGGTAAAAAACCAGCCCATTTGCGTCAACGTCGATTGCACGCCGCCGTCGGCAATGAGTAGCAGCATCACGGCGACCCACATGGTCACGCCGATGGCGGCGAAGCGCAGCGCCGTGCGGGCGCGCCATGCGTGACGCGGTGCAATTGGTGTGTCGTCATCGATCAATGCGGATCCTGCATTCTTTGCCGCGGTCGCATGAACTTGGCTCATGGCGAACAAGTTAGGCTGGATGCGCCCACCGAGCGCGCCGAGCAGCGCGGCCGTCAACACGATCGCCGGAAACGGCACTTTGAGTGGGAATATGGCCAGAAACGCGGCAACGGCGATGGCCATCAGCCAGCCATTGCGTAACGTGCGCCCACCGATGCGCCACGCCGCCTGCGCGACAATCGCCGTCACGGCCGGCTTAATGCCGTAGAAAATGCCCGCAACGATAGGCAGTTGGCCGAAGGTGACGTACACCCACGACAACGCAATCATCAGCACCAGCGAGGGCAGCACGAACAGCGCGCCAGCGACGATGCCGCCAATTGTGCCGTGCATCAACCAGCCCAGATAGGTGGCGAGTTGCTGTGCCTCCGGTCCGGGTAACACCATGCAGTAGTTGAGTGCGTGCAAAAAGCGCGCCTCGGAAATCCATCGCCGCTCGTCGACCAACTCGCGGTGCATGATGGCAATTTGCCCAGCAGGACCACCGAAGGAAATACAACCGAGTTTGAGCCAAAAGCGGAATGCTTCACCGGTGGAAACGCTCGGTGGGGTTGATAAGTCGGTGTCTGGACGCATACTGGTAAACTAGCCTGAGTGGGCAGTGTCGCACACGACGCGATGCACCGCGCGACGCACCGAGAAATTTTTCCGACTGAACCGAACCATGACCATTGCCGCGATGGATAAAGAACTTGATGTCAAGGGGCTCAATTGCCCGCTGCCGATTCTGCGCGCTAAAAAAGCGCTGACCGACATGACCTCGGGCCAGACCTTACGCGTGGTCGCCACCGACCCGGGTTCAGTCAAAGACTTCGCGGCATTTTGCAAGCAGACGGGCAACGCACTGTTGTCGTCGGACGATAACGGCAAGGAATTCACCTTTGTGATGTCAAAACGATAACACAAGCACTGGCGCGGTGTTTCAGGCAGTTTTGCTTGAAAACGCGCACCCTGCCTAGAGTTTTAACATTGACGCGCTCCGCGTGCGGCACAGCAGGTTACTTGCCGTGGAAGGTTGGTTTACGTTTTTCCACGAATGCTGTGACGCCTTCCTTAAAGTCTGCCGTCGTCGCGCATTCCGCAAATCGCGAAATTTCGTCGTCGAGCTGCTGACGAATCGGCGTTTCAAACGATTGATTCAACAAGCGCTTGGCGCTTGCGTAAGCACGCGTCGCGCCCGCACAAAGCCGCGTCGCGAGTGCCATCACCTCGGACTCGAGCGCATCTGCCATGACCACGCGATTGACCAATCCCATGGCGAGCGCGTCGGCGGCGCTGGCGGACTCGCACAGCATGATGAGCTCAGTGGCTTTTTTCATACCGACCATGCGTGGCAAGAACCACGTCGAGCCGCCATCCGGCGACAGTCCTATCTTGGCGTAAGCGGTGTTGAAGGTGGCCTGATCGGAGGCAATCGCCAGATCGCACGCCATCGCCACACTCACGCCCGCACCAGCGCACGCGCCGTGAATTTGCGCAATCACGGGAAACGGCATTTGGCGCAGGGCGACGATGCCTTCGTGCAAGGTAGTGGCCATTAGTTTGACCGACGGCACCAGATCCGGATTGTCGCGTCGCGCGTGAAACATGCTGACGTCGCCGCCTGCCAGAAATGCCTTTCCCGCGCCCTTGACAATCAGCACCCGCACATCAGTGGCTGCGGTGAGTGCAACGGCGGCATCGCGAAACGCGTAGATGAGCTCATCGCTCATCGCGTTGTACACCGCCGGGCGATTGAAGGTGAGGGTGGCGATGGCGGGATTATCCGGATTGCGCTCGACGATGACAGTCTGGCTCATGGCTACTTCTCCGGTGGCGGCTCGCTGGTGGCAATGGTTGGTTCAGGCCGCGCAATGATGCCACGATCTAAATAGGCAGCGCGCAGATGGCGTTGTAAGCGCGGCATGTTCAAACCAAACGCGATCGCGCCGACGCCACAGAGGATGCCGCAGATAAGATAAGTATTGGGCGCACCGATGTGACTCGCCGACCAACCCGCTGCAACATGACCGAGCGGTGCGGCACCGGAAAAAAACGTCGAGTAGACGGAGACGACGCGACCGCGCTTGTCGTCGTCCACCACGGTTTGAATGATGGTGTTGACCGCCGCGGACGTGCCCATGATGCCGAGTCCGACCAGTGCCATGGCGAGCATCGACCACCAGGTGTTTTGCGCGATGGCGAACAACGAAAACGCAATGGCGCCGATGGATGCGATGGTCGCCATCACCAACACCCAGCTTGACAGGCCGCGCACATTTTCGCGTCGCGCCAACAAAATCGCGCCGAGCAGCGCACCGATGCCGACCACACTCACAAACAGGCCGTGCAACTCGGCACCTTTGCCAAAGGTTTCGACGGCGAGTGCCGGCATCAAAATCGCATAGGGGTTGATGGCGAAACTGACCAACCCGACAATCAACACCAGCGGCAGAATAATTGGACTCGTCAACGCGATGCGCCAGCCTTCAATCAGGTCATGCACGAGCGAGTGCCCGGTGACGATACGCCCACTCGCGCGCGGCTTGATGCGCGTAAGCTGGAACACGACGGCGAGGTAGGAAACGGCATTGACCGCAAAACACACCGCCTCGCCGACGGTGGCGATCAACAGCCCGCCAATGGCCGGGCCGATCAGACGTGTGCCATTGATGTTGGCCGAATTGAGCGCAATCGCGTTGGGCAGATCCGCACGGTCTTCGACCAATTGCACAAAGAACGCATGGCGCGTCGTGACTTCGAGCGCGCTCAGCACCCCCTGTACGAAGGCGAACGCGCCGAGCAGGGTCACGGTCATGTGCCCGGTGAAGGTCATGGTCGCCAGTGCCGTGGCGTGAAAAAACAGAATGGTCTGCACCACCAGCAGCAGTTTGCGGCGGCTGACGCGATCGGCGAGTGCACCGGCAATCGGCGTGACGAACAAAAACGGAATCAGTGCCAGAAAGCCGATGGTGCCGGTCGCCACCGTAGAATTGGTCAGCCGGTAGGCCATCCACATGATCGCGACCGACTGTATCCACGAGCCCAACTGCGAGACCGTTTGGCCGACGTAGTAGCGGCGAAAGTTTGAGGAGCGAAGCGCACGCAGTGCGTGGGGAAGTCGGCTCATCAAAGGCGGTTGCGACGGGTCGCGCAGCATTGCTTCATCGCGGCGTCGACGCGACTCACTTCAGTTTCGCCAACTGTGCTTCCATGGTCGCGAGTTTGTGGCGAAATGCGGCCAAGCGCTCGCGCTCCTGTGCGACCACTGCTGCGGGCGCTTTATCGGCGAAGGCCGGATTGCCCAGCTTCGCTTCAGCCTTGCCAATTTCAGCCGTCAGTCGCGCAGACTCCTTGGCCAGCCGTTCGCGCTCGGCGGCAACATCGATTTCAACCTTGAGCATCAGGCGTGCGCCGCCCGCGACGGCCACTGGCGCATCGGCATCGGGCAACTGCGCGACGAGTGAGATTTCGGACAACCGCGCCAGTGCTTGAACATAGGGCAAAAATGCTTCGAACGCCGCGCCCGTACTAGTGTTTTGCTTGTCCGGCGCGAGCAAGGCCGGGACGCGTTGCGCGGGCGAGAGTTGCATTTCGCTGCGCAGATTGCGCGTCGCGTTGATGATGTCTTTCAACGTGCTGACAAACGCTTCTGCGGTCGCATCGATCTTGTCCGGTTGGGCAATTGGATAGGGCGCCAGCATGATCGACTGCTTGGCGCCCCCCTTTTCAAAAGAGCCTGCCCTGAGCTGGTCGAAGGAGCCTGCCCTGAGCTCGTCGAAGGAGCCTGCCCTGAGCTCGTCGAAGGGGGGGTTGGGTGGGATTTTCCCCGCCAGCGGCGCAATTTTTTGCCACAGTTCTTCGGTGATAAACGGAATGATGGGGTGGGCAAGTCGCAGCGTGGTTTCCAGTACGCGTACCAGCGTGCGCCGCGTGCCGCGCTGCGCGGCCGGGTCTGCAAACTGCGCAACTTGCAGCAGCTGCACCTTGGCCAGCTCTAGGTACCAGTCGCAGTATTCATCCCACACGAACTTGTAGATCGCCGTCGACACATTGTCGAAGCGATACTCGGCGAAGCCCCGGGCGACCTCTGCTTCGGTGCGCTGCAACTGGCTGATAATCCATTTATCGGCGTGAGACAGCGACACCGGCAGCGTCTCATCGAGTCCAACATCCTTGTTCTCGACGTTCATCAACACAAAGCGCGTCGCATTCCAAAGCTTGTTGCAAAAATTGCGATAGCCTTCGCAGCGACTCAAATCAAAATTGAGCGTCAGTGACAGTGGTGCGAGCGACGTAAACGTAAAGCGCAGCGCGTCGGTGCCGTACGCCGGAATGCCCTGCGCGAAGTTTTTGCGAATGTACTTGGCGGCCTTTTCCTTGTGCGCGTCGAGCATCAATCCGTTGGTGGATTTTTCCAGCAGCGCATCGAATGCGATGCCATCGATTAAGTCGAGCGGGTCGAGCGTATTGCCCTTCGACTTCGACATCTTGTTGCCTTCGGCGTCGCGCACCATGGCGTTGATGTAGACGTCCTTGAACGGCACCTTGTCGGTGAAATGCAGCGTCATCATAATCATCCGCGCCACCCAGAAGAAAATGATGTCGTTGCCCGTCACCAGCACCGAGGACGGCAAGAAAGTCTCGAGATCGCGCGTTTTGTGCGGCCAGCCGAGCGTGGTGAACGGCACCAGCGCCGCGGAAAACCAGGTGTCGAGCACGTCGGGGTCACGTGTGACTCTCTTGCCAGCGGCCTTGGCCGTCGCTTCCGCTTCGCTGCGCGCGACATAGACATTGCCCGCGTCGTCATACCACGCCGGAATCTGGTGTCCCCACCAAAGCTGGCGCGAAATGCACCAATCCTGAATGTTGTTCAACCAATGGTTGTAGGTGGCAGACCAATGCTCGGGGTAGAACTTCACATCACTATTAGCGACGGCATCTAGGCCGCGCTGAGCAAGGCCGTCCATTTTCACAAACCATTGATCGGTCAGCATCGGCTCGACAATGGCGTTGGTGCGATCCGAGCGCGGCACGTTGAGTTTGTGTTTCTTTTCCGACACCAGCAGGCCTTGGGCATCCAGGTCTTTGAGGATTTGCTTGCGAGCTTCGAAGCGGTCGAGGCCTTGCAAGTGTTCGGGGATCCCTAAATCGATAGCCATCGGTTGCGTTCCACGCGGCCCGACTTTTCCTCCCTCCGAAAGCTCTGCGCGGTACTTGAATGGATCGCCCGGTCCTGCTGCCGCAATGGCATTACCGATAATCTTTGCGTCAAGTGTGAGGATGCTGAACGCCCCTTGCTTGAGCGTGTCCCTATGACGTTGCCAAACTTGGTAGTCATTGAAGTCATGTGCCGGCGTGATCTTCACGCAGCCGGTGCCAAACGCTTTATCCACATAAGCATCGGCAATGATCGGAATGACGCGATTCGACAACGGCAACCGAAGCGTCTTGCCAATCACATGTTGGTAGCGTGCATCGTCCGGATGCACCGCCACCGCAACGTCACCGAGCATGGTTTCGGGGCGCGTGGTCACGACCGTGAGGCCCGTGAGTTCACCGATTGGGCCATCGGCAAATGGATAGTGGATTTCCCACAGCTTGCCGTCTTCTTCCTGACTCACCACTTCCAAATCGGACACCGCCGTGCCGAGCACCGGGTCCCAACTCACCAGACGTTTGCCGCGATAAATGAGACCTTGCTCGTGCAGTTTCACAAACACTTCAACGACCGCCGCTGACATGGTCGCGTCCATCGTGAAGTAGCCAGCCTTAGCACCTTCGCTATCTGCGTATTCCCAATTGGCGGAGGTGCCGAGGCGGCGCATTTGCTGGGTGATGGTCGCGCCTGACTGATGCTTCCATTCCCACACGCGCTTCAAAAAGTTTTCGCGACCGAGGTCGTGACGCTTTTTTCCGTCGGCTTCGAGTTGGCGTTCGACCACAATCTGCGTGGCGATACCGGCGTGGTCGGTGCCGACAATCCAATTGGTGTTGTGCCCCAACATGCGGTGGTAGCGAATCAGCGCGTCCATCAGCGTTTGCTGGAAGGCGTGGCCCATGTGCAAGGTACCGGTGACATTCGGCGGCGGCAACTGAATCGCGTAGGCGGGTTTATCCGAATCGGGTTGATGCCGAAAGTAGCCCGCGCTTTCCCAGGCAGGGTACCAGTGCGCCTCGATGGCCTTGGGGTCAAAGGCCTTGGCGAGTTCGCTGGCGGCAGAATTTGGTGCGTCGTTCATGGAGACTTTGATTGGCACATGTCGATGGGTGACATGTTTGGGTTATTTGCAATGGTGGCGGGCGACCCGATCGAGATAGAGCGCAGTACGCGCCGACCTGCGTAGATCGCGATGGTCCGTTACTACTGAGCTATTTTCGCAAACGATCCGCCAATGCAGCGTTGATCGCGTCACCGATGTCGTTGGCGATACTGAGTTTCATTTCGGCGAGCACGTGCGTGACGGCTGCATTAACTTGATCCTGCAGGTGTTCGGTCAACCGAGCCTCAAGACTGGTCGCCAATTCCGCGTCAATGCGTTGCGAGACGCGCGCAAAAATCTGCTGCGACAGCAAATCAATATCTTGGTCGGAGAGCGACGCGAGTACATCGGGCACGCGTGCAGTGGCATCAGTGCCTGCCGCAGCGGGCCACGTCGGTGCGTCTACCAGATCGGTGAGCACCGGAATATTGCGTGCATCGACATCGACATTGCGTCTGGCAACCAAGGCGTCGACTTTGCTGGCAAGTTTTTCCGTGCGATCTTCGTTTTCCACGCCTACCCTTCAGTTGGTGTGCCCCGCTTGTGGCGCGGCCATGTCCTGCGTTGCCACTTCAAATCCGCGTGACTGGTAAAACTTCAAACGTTCGCGCGCGCGCTCGCGATCGTTGCTATCGGTTGAAACTATCTCACGCAGCAATTCAAAGCGTGAGAAATACGGCGGCGTTTCATCGCTCAGATTGAGCAACGCGTCGTGGTGCGGCAATTCTGACTTCGCGTTGGCGATGACGATGGGAGTCTGTTTGGCCAAGACGTGATCGGCACGCACGTGCGGCACAAATGACAACGCTGAAAACGACCACAACAGACGATCAAACTCGGATGCTTTTGCCTCATCAGGCGCGTACACAACCAGTTTCTTGCCTTGCTCGATCGCGGCCTTGGACAACTTGCAGGCGAAATTGAGTCTGCTGTCGACGTTGTAGAAAAATTTGACGGCGGTCATGTGGTGCGTGGTCAGGCGTTGGTTATGCTGCAGCCGACAGCTTCATGATCATCGGCCGCAACATGTGAATCAAACGCCGGCTCGCTTCATCAGGAATTTGGACAGTAAAGGCACTGGACGACCAGTGGCGCCTTTGTCTGCGCCGGATATCCACGCCGTGCCAGCGATATCCAGGTGTGCCCATTTGTACGATTTGGTGAAACGGCCTAGGAAGCACGCCGCCGTGATGGCACCCCCCGCGCGACCACCGCTGATATTCGGAATATCAGCAAAGTTGGACTTGAGCATATCGTCGTAGTCCTGCCCCATCGGCAATAGCCACGCTCGATCGTGCGCCGCACCGCCCGCCGCGACGAGCTCGGCACCGAGCGCATCGTCATTGGCAAAAATGCCCGTCGTGTGATGTCCGAGCGAAATCACCATTGCACCCGTCAGCGTTGCCGCATCAACGACCACGGCCGGCTTGAAGCGCTCGGCGTAGGTGAGGGCGTCGCACAGAATCAGCCGCCCTTCGGCATCGGTATTCAGAATTTCAACTGTCTGGCCGGACATCGATGTCACCACATCACCCGGGCGCGTGGCATTGCCGCCAGGCATGTTTTCGCAGGTGGGTACCAGCATGACGACATTAAGCGGCAACTTCATCATGCCGACCATTTTCATCGCGCCCAATACCGAGCCGGCACCGCACATGTCGTACTTCATCTCGTCCATCTCGGCCGACGGCTTGATGGAAATGCCGCCGGTATCAAAGGTGATGCCCTTGCCGACCAACACCACCGGCTTGGCGCCTTTTTTGCCGCCGTTGTGCTCGAGCACAATAAACTTTGGCGGCTCGACCGAACCTTTGGAGACGGACAGCAGCGTGTTCATCCCCAATTTCTGCATATCCTTTTTCTCAAGGATAGTGAGCTTGAATTTGTATTCCTTGGCGAGTTTTTTGGCGGTATCGGCCAGATAGGTTGGCGTCGCAATATTGGCCGGCAGGTTGCCGAGTTCCTTGGTTAGTTGCATCGCTTCGCCAATCGCCTGGCCGCGCTGGATCGCCGCCTTCAACGCCTTGTCGTCCACTTTGCCATCGACATGAAAGGTGACCGCTTTACCGACCGATTTGCCGTCGGATTTCTTCGTCGCTGTGTAGCGGTAGGCTGCATCGATGGCCGCAATCGCGGTCTGCTCGATCTTGTGCGCCATGTCCTTGCCGTACTTGGTGCTCAGGATAATCGTCACGTCCGTGACGGCGGTGGACTTCAACGCCTTGAACGCGCCGTTGATGGCCTTGCAGTAGATGTGCGTGTTGTAGCCTTTTTCGTCGCCCAACCCCACCAGCAGCACGCGCTTGGTGGCAATTCCCGCTAGACCGTGCACCAACAATGTTGAGCCGAGCTTGCCGGAGATGTCGTCGGTCGCCGCAACCCTGGCGATCGCACCTTTGGCGGTCTTGTCGAGTGCTAAGGCAGCAGGCGCTGCGAATTTTTTTGATTCCCAGATGCCGACCACGACGCAATCGGTCTTGTGCGTCGAGAGCAAACCTGTCTTTATGCTAAATTCCACCGCGTTCTCCTTGAAAGTATGTTTTGATGCTGCGCCGACGCGGCTGCCGTCGCCGCGCTGAACGCGGGAAGTCGCACCGGTAAACCGAAATTATCGCTCTACCGGCCTACTCCCGTCAAAAACACGCGGCATTTGGTCTAAATAGCGTGCCGTTTTGTACCGTCTGCCCACTGAGCGATCAATCCTTTGCATATTTTTCAACGTAGCCTCACCCGCGAATTCAGTTCCATTGGCGTGAGCGTCATCAGTGTGCTCATCGCCATTATCGTCACCCACCAGCTCATCATGCTGCTCGGGCGCGCCGCTTCGGGGACGGTCGAACCCGAAGCCGTGGTGGCATTGGTTGGCTTTGCTTTGCTCGCGTACCTGCCGGTGCTGCTTGCGCTGGCGCTGTTCATTTCAGTATTGGTGGCGCTTTCGAGGAGCTATCGCGAGAGCGAAATGCCGGTGTGGTTTTCTTCTGGCCTTTCCATTCTGGCGTGGGTGAAACCGGTATTGATGTTCGGCGTGCCGATTGCGCTGGTCACCGCCTTACTCAGCACGGTGCTCACGCCGTGGGCGTTCAAGGAAAGCGCGGCCTACGAGCGCGTTTTGCGCAACAAAGACGACGTGGCGCGCATCGCGCCGGGCAGCTTTATTGAGGCGCGCGGCTCGAATCGCGTGTTTTTTGTCGACAACACGTCAGCCGACGCGACCGCGGTCAACAATGTTTTTGTGCAATACAACCAGCACGGTCGCTTCGGCGTGGTCGTCTCCGAAAAAGGACGCACTGAAATCGCGCCCAATGGCGACAAATTTCTGGTGCTGACCAACGGTCGCCGCTACGAAGGCACGCCCGGCGCGTTGGACTTTCGGATTGTTGACTTTGAAACGCAAAAACTGCGTATCGAAGCCAAGGAAGAGCGCGCCGAAGCGCCGACCAACAAGCAACTCTCGACATTTGCACTGATCAACGAACCGACGCCGGAGAGAATCGCCGAACTGCACTGGCGACTCGCGCTACCGATCGCCGCATTGGTGCTGTCGTTGATGGCGATTCCCCTGTCGTTTGTCAATCCGCGTTCGGGCACATCATGGAACGGCGTTTTCGCGGTCATCGTGTTTTTTCTGTACTACAACACGCTTTCCATCTTCCAAGGCTGGACCGCGCAAGGTCACTTACCCGGCTGGTTAGGCCTCACGCCGGTCCACGTCGGCATGGTATTGGTACTCGTTGTCCTGTTCTCCCGGCAGCTGTTCGGATTTCGATGGTTGGCGTTTGCGAAGACGTAGTTTTTGGATTGCCGACGTGGCTACGCTAAAATGTCGCCCTGATATGCGAGAAGTGGATGAGCGGCATGACTGTTCGGTCACACGCCTGAAGCAGTCGAGTAATTGAAATGTCCACAGAATACGGAGAGGTGGATGAGCGGCTTTGCTGTTCGGTCACACGCCTACAGCCGTCGAGTAAGTGCAATTCCAGCAGGATACGGAGAGGTTGATGAGCGGCTTTCGTGTTTGGTCACACGCCTGCAGCAGTTGAGTAGCAGTAAATCCAGCAGGATACGGAGAGGTGGATGAGCGGTTTAAGTCACACGCCTGGAAAGCGTGCGTAGGTTCATAGCCTACCGCGGGTTCGAATCCCGCCCTCTCCGCCAGTAGATACCCTAAGTAATTATTATTAAAGGTATTTTCCAGTGTTATCTGGATTTACCCCCGAAACTACCCACGTTTCTGTCATGGCTGCGTGACCCGGCAGGAAGCAATGGATCGATGCGATGAAGTCTTCACAGAAATTGCCGCTTCGCGAAAAAAATAAGGGTTCGATTTCTCGATACAGCGCGCAGCGAGTTGACTGAGACCATCGAGTATTACGATGCCCAAGCCGCCAATCTCGGCTAGGATTTCGCCGACGAAGTCCGGCAGGCAACCACCCGGATTGCGAGATTTCCAACCGCATGGCAAGTGTCGAGTAAGAGAACACGCCGCTGTTTGCTCGAGCGATTTCCGTACTCTTTGGTCTATGCC
>JBCKPM010000036.1:0-16719 GCA_038901675.1 Usitatibacteraceae bacterium
GGAGGTCCAAGAAGTTGTCCGGAAATGCTGTCAACATCTCCATAGACAGGACAATGGGAACATCATCCTTTTTCTAGGACATCATTCTAGAGACGCGCGGGTATATGAGAGCGTATTAGCTGTTTTACAACAGCATTACAGCGAACAACCCCCTATGACACTCGATGGCGATGTCGGTGTAGTTAATCAGCTTGTTGATTCAGCACCGCAATTTATTTTCCATGAAGGGGATGTTATCCAGAACCGGGGTGAAATACGGAAACATCAAGACGAGTCTAGCGAATCCAAAAAGGCGCTAACGGCAGATTTAGATTCGCTTCCTCAAGAAGTGATCAATATCATGTCTTTGTTGAAGACCATTGATATCTTAGGTCAGTTTTTGAAGAACCATTACGGTCAGTTAGAAGCTGAGATCAAGGAAAAATTACTAAAAGAGTTGTTCGATGGTGGACTTCGCGGGATGCGTAATTTTTTCGAACTATTACTTCAACATACGGACGGGCTCATTCATAGCATTGAATCTGTCCTCGAGAAACGTGGGTTAGAAGACAATCCGATCAAGAGGAATGAAAGGGCTAAGAAGGAGATGTTTGGCCTTGTTAGTTGGTTCGCCTTTGGTTTCATTCGTCGTTGCGGGGTGGCGGTAGCATCCCCGCATTTGACACGCGTAATTGAGAACGTCGTCAATAGAGACCCAACGACAGCTTTCCGATTGATTAGTGGAGTAGTTGAACTAGAAAAACAAGGCGGACTCGACGATATAGCCAAATTACGGAAGCTAAACCAGGCTATCAAGGGGAACTCTGTTGCACAAGCAGTGCTTCAGCATATGGTGCTAGGGCATATGCACTTATATGCAACAACGGTGTCTCAAAAGCAAAAAATATGCGAAGAACTAAATATTAGGGTGCAGGATCAACGTGCCATCGGTTACAAAACTAAAGACAGCAAACGTTTGTAGGCGAAGTGGGTTTTCTGCCATTCGGGTCAGAGTCAATTTCCTTTCCATTAACAACAGTGGAAGGGCCACGGCTAAATCAAAACTCCCCTATTGGCGGGCATTTTCAGCACTTTTTGCCTGAAACAGGCCGTCCCTATTGGTCAGATAATCTTGGACCAACGCAAATACTTCCGCTGAAAACAACAATGCGACGTGGCCCACGCCGCGCACCGCAACGTTGCGCGCCCACGCAAGTTCCGCACTTTCCGGCGGATAAACCAGATCATCGTTCCGGGTGTAAATCGACAAGGTCGGCGGTCGCGGCTGATCCGACGCACTCTCCATGTCTTCGAGCATCGACAGCCATTCGCTGTCACGCCGCAACTGCTGCGCGCCGCGGCCAACGCCGAATGCGCCTAGCGCTGTGCCGTGGTGCGGTGAGCCGAGTGTGATCAACGAGTCGATGCGCGCAGTGCCGTGAACCACCATGTAGGCGCGCGTCACCAGCCCCCCCATGCTGTGCGCGATGAGCGTCAGATTGTCAGACTGCGTCTGGCGACAAATGTCCTCGATGCGCCGATGCAGCGTTTGCGCAAAGTGATCGATGGTGCCGAACGGCGGTTCGAGATCGATGGTAAAAATCGGCCCCACGCCGGTCTCGCGTAGTCGCTGGCGAAAGCGACTCCACAAGCCGCGATTTGAAAAGTAGCCGTGCACCAGCAGCACCGGCGTGCCGGTCGAAGCCCCAGTCGGCTCGCGTCCCATCACGACACTGGCGAATGGCTGGCTCACGTTGTAGCTGATGAGCCGCGCACAGAATTCGCCCCACAGTGCGGTGAGCGCGGTGCCCGATGCTTCATGCCGCCCGTCGCGCATGCGCAGCACACTCGCGACGATAAAGCTTGTCGATGCGTGAGCGGCTCGCCACAACACTGCCAGCGCCAGCACGGTGGCGATGATTACTACGCCGGAAATGCCACGTTCGGTCAAGCGGCCAACCAGCCACGAATAGGTGCCCAGTTCAATCAAGAGCAACGTAATCAACCAAAGTTGTAGCACTAGATGCCACCCCACCACTTCAACAGCCACAGCGCGACCATGCCTGCGGCAAGCGTGGTGAAGATGCTGCGCGTTCGCCATGCCACCACACCGGCGATTACGGCAGCAGCAATGCGGTAGACATTGACGAATTCACCGCTGGCAAGTTCTCGAAACATGACGTCGGGCAGAATCAGCGCCGGCAACACCGCTGCCCCGACAAACTTGAGGGCTCGCGTCAGCCAACCCGGAACCAGCGTATCGGCGGGCATGACGATAAACGCGGCGCGCGCGATTAGCGTCACGGCACCGGCACCGATGATGGTGATGATGGCGAGACTGTCGGCCGCGATGCTCACGCTGACTCCGCGTGGCGCTCAGCATCACGTGCATCGAGCCATGAACCAACCACCACGCCAGCCACGGCGGCAGCAATCAGCCCCAGCTTCATCGGCATGGCGGCCGTGTAATACGCGGCGATCGCCGCCACCAGAGCGGTGACCCAATGCGCGCGGCTGGTGAGCGCCGGAAAGACCAGCGCTAAAAACACCAATGGAATCGCAAAATCAACCGACCACGCCTTAGGTACTTTGGTCCCCGCGACAATACCGATCGCAACCATCACATTCCACATTAGCCACGCTGGCACCGCGCAACCGAGGTAGTAGGCATCGACGTTGCGATGCGAGCCAGCCGTCGTAAAGCGCGCGTTAACCAGTGCACAAACGTGATCGGTGAGTCCATACGAGAGGAACCACCGTCGGCTTGGCGACAAATGGCGAAACAGCGGCGCCATCGCTGCCGAATACATGACAAATCGCAGGTTCACCACCAATACGGTCGCCAGCACAATCAGCATCGGGGCGCTGTGCAACATCAAACCGATGGCGGCGAGTTGAGAAGCACCCGCGTAGAGGATGATCGACATGGCCATCGCCAGCCACGGATCCATGCCTGCCGCCGTGGACGCCGCGCCGACGATCAAGCCAAACGGAATCAAGCCAATGACAGCGGGGAGCGCATCTTTTGCGCCTTGCAGATAAGCGTCTCGTCGGGATTGCACGGAGTGTCATGTGGGCACCACTAAAAATTCACTGAAGCCGCACTGGCGGCGTTGCAAAGCCGCTCAAAATGCTCATGTACTACGTGTACACTGCGCTTTTTCGCGACTTTGCGCCTTGCCATCATCGGCTTGATTGAATTTTTAGAGGTACCCATGGCTGGTGGTGAGCGTCACATTTTACGGGTAGCGAGCGGGGTTTGATACGCGGGCACACCAATTACGTGCCCTTGACGAGGATCAAACGTCTGGTCTGATTTGACGTTACAATTTGCCAGTCAATCTCAGTCATGGAGGCATCGAACGGCATGAGGCGCGTTACTCGCAAGCTCGTCAGCGTACTAGGCGTCATGGCCGTGGTCTTCGCACAACTTGCCGTATCGGCACACGCATGCGCGGTGCCATCGCAACGCGCAGATGCGTCAGTGCAAGTCTCTGACACCGTTGAGCCAAGCGCCGATTGCTGCGAGCCAGGCACCGATTGCGGCGCAGCGGTTATGGACTCGCTATGCCAGTTTCACTGTGACAACGCACCGCAGCATGTCAATGACAACTCGCCCGCATTAGCGCTCGCCGCGCTCACATCGCACCCTGCGTTTGTCAACCCGCTGCCGATGGCCGCCACCGCAGAGCTGATGCCGCCGTCGCTTCCCTTCCTGCGGCGCTCCACCTCGCCGCCGCACACCATCCGCGACTGCTGTTTGCGCATCTGATCGTCCGCCGCGTTGCCAGCCTGGCGCCGTCGGCGTCGGGTCAGCCTATCCCGGTCTGGAGGTTGCGATGTTGTGCCCATTTACGCGTCATGCATTCACGGCAAATGCCTTGCCGCATGTTGTGCCCATTCCCACTGCACGCGCACCCGCGCCAGCCGTCGACGGCGTGGTGTGCGACACGTCGCCGACCTCGGCCGCACGTAATTCCATCTTGAACGCGCCTGGAGTATCGCCATGAAACGCTTGCACACCTCGGTCGCATTGCGGCTGCTCACGCTGAGCCTGCTGGTGCTCGGCAACAGTGCGATCGCCGAAACCACATCCGTCATGAAAGTCTTCAGGAGCCCGACCTGTGGCTGCTGTGAGTTGTGGGTCAAGCACATGCGCCAAGCCGGTTTCAAGGTGACGGTACAAAACGTTGACGACACGACTGAAATTAGACGTCGGCTTGGTATCCCGGTACGGTACGGTTCGTGTCACACCGCCACTATCGGCGGTTACACCATCGAGGGTCACGTTCCGGCAGCCGACGTCAAGCGCTTGTTGGCCGAAAAGCCAAAGGCGGTAGGACTGGCCGTGCCCGGCATGCCCGCTGGCTCGCCGGGCATGGAAAGTGCGCGGCCGGTGGCTTACGAAACGCTGCTCATCAAGGCGGACGGCAGTACCCAGGTGTTCGCGCAGCACTAATGCCGCGCAACTTGCGAATTGACCACTAGGAGCGACGACGAATGAGTGCAATCAACTTGACCGACCTGCGGGTTTGCAAACGCCGTGTTCCAAGCGAAATCCGCGCACGGGCGCGCTGGCGAGCCGTGGTGTTGATGTTAGCGGCGGGATTGGCGAGCGTGGCACCCGCGAACGAAATCGCGCCCGGTCGCAGCGTCGAAAGCCTGCTCGAATATGCCAAGACGCGCAATCCCGAATATGCCGTCATGCGCTTCGAGGCAGACGCCGCTGGCGAACGCATCGCCGCAGCCGGTGCATTTCCCGATCCGAAACTGCGCACCGAGTGGATGGACATCACCAAGTCTGGACAGCAAAACCCGACCCTGTGGCCCAGCCGGGTCGAGACCACACGTTACACCTTGATGCAGGACATCCCGTGGTTTGGCAAGCGTGAGCTCAAGCGTGACATCGCCGTACACGACGCTGACGCGGCGAAGGGTCGCTTGGGGGGTGCATGGGTCGATTTGGCGAGCCGCATCAAGACCGCCTACGCGCAGCTCTACGTGGTGCGTCAGAATGAACGCCTCACGCGCGAAATCCTCGACCTCCTGCTGCGGCTGGAAAGTGTCGCGCAAGCGCGCTATGCCGGTGGGCTGGCCGCGCAGCAGGACGTGATCCGCGCCCAGGTCGAGCAGTCCATGCTAAAAAATGAACTGATTGGCCTCGACAACGAACGCCGCCAACTGAAGGCGCGTCTCAATGCCCTGCTCGCCCGTCCGCTTGAGGCCGCGTTGGCCGAACCGCAGCGGTTGCGCGCCTTGCCAGCCCCGGCCGCGCTGGACTATGTCACGCTGCAGGATCGGGTACGCGGCGGCAACCCGCAGCTGTTTAGTGATGAGGCGCGTATCAAGACCGCCGAGAAGTTCCGCGAACTGACCTATCGCAATCGCTATCCCGACTTCACTGTGAGCGTCGCGCCAAGCCAATACCAAAGTGCGCTCAAACAGTGGGACGTGATGATCGAGTTCAATGTGCCATTGCAGCAATCCTTTCGCCGCGCACAAGAGCGTGAATCTGAGGCCATGCTGTCGGCGGCGCGAGCACGCCGGGACGCCAGCGCGAATATGCTGCTGGGTGAATTATCGGAGAGCCTTTCCGCTCTCGATGCGGCGCGCCGCCTCGAGACGCTGACCACCAACGAGCTGCTGCCTCAGGCCGAGCTCACGTTTCAGGCCGCGCTGCCCGGCTACGAAACCGGCAAAGTAGATTTCGCCACCTTGCTCGACGCGCAGCGCCAGATTCGTCAGGCGCGACTGAACCTGCTGCGCGCACAGGCTGAAAGTCAGGCGCGGCTGGCGCAGATCGAACGCATTCTGGGAGAAGACTTATGAAACCGGCAACGAGTGTGACCATCGCGCTGCTGGCGCTCAGCGTCTTGGCGGCCATCGGCGGCTACTGGGTGGGTCGAACTGGCGCAGGCCACGACAACGCGAAGGCTCTGGTGCCTGCGAGCGCGCCGACCAAAGACGCCGCCAAGCAAGTCCGCAAGCTGCTCTACTACCGCAATCCGATGGGTCTACCAGACACCTCGCCCGTGCCGAAGAAGGATCCGATGGGCATGGACTACATTGCCGTCTACGAGGGCGAGGATGACGGCGCGCCAACGGCCAGCGGCCAGATCGCGATCAACACGGAAAAAATTCAGAAGCTGGGCGTGAGGAGCGAGCCTGCCCAGTTGCGCGCCCTCGACAAGATCGTGCGCGCCGCAGGCCGCATCGAGCTCGACGAGCGCCGCACCTATACCATCGCGCCAAAATTCGAAGGCTACATTGAGCGCCTGCACGTCAATGCCACCGGCCAGTCGGTGGTGATCGGGCAGCCGTTGTTCGAGGTGTATAGCCCTGAACTGGTGTCCGCGCAGCGTGAGTACCTGATCGCCGCCCAGGGCGTACAAGCCCTCAAGGACGCCGACAGCGAAGCGCAGCGTGGCATGCAGCAACTGGCCGAAGCAAGCCTCGCGCGCTTAAAGAATTGGGATATTTCGGCCGAGCAGGTTAAACGATTGACCAGCCGCGCAGAGGCTACACGCACCCTCACTTTCGGCTCGCCCGTAAGTGGCATCGTGACGGAGAAAAAAGCCCTGCAAGGCATGCGCTTCATGCCGGGCGAGGCGCTCTATCAAGTGGCCGATCTATCGTCAGTCTGGGTCATCGCCGACGTGTTCGAGCAGGATATCGGCCTCATCAAGCCGGGACAAAAGGCGCAGGTCAAGATCAACGCCTATCCCGACCAGTTGTTCGCCGGCGTCATTAGCTATGTCTATCCGACGCTCAAGACGGACACCCGCACCATTCAGGTTCGCATCGAACTGCCCAACCCCGGCCAGCGGCTCAAGCCCGGCATGTTCGCGCAAGTAGAGATGGCGGTGGCCGCGCCGCGCCGCGTGGTCACTGTGCCCGTGTCGGCAGTCATCGACAGCGGTACGCGGCGCATGGTGCTGGTGCAACTGAAGGCGGGCCGGTTCGAGCCGCGCGAGGTCACACTCGGTACGCGCAGCGACGATTACGTCGAAGTGCTGTCGGGGGTCAAGGACGGCGAGTCGGTGGTGGTGGCGGCCAACTTTTTAATTGATGCTGAGAGCAACCTGAAGGCCGTCGTCAGCGGCTTTGGGCAGGCCGCGCCAGAGAGTGGCAAATCGGCCACCGTGACAGCCACCAGCAAGGCGGTGACAGCGGGCATCACTCACCACGCGGACGGCAGCATTGAAGGCATTGACGCCAAAGCGGGCACGCTCGAGATTAAGCACGGCCCAGTCGCGAGTCTCAAATGGCCGACCATGACCATGCAATTTAAGTTTGCCAATCCAGCGCTCGCCGCCGGACTCAAAAAAGGTGATGCCATCCGCTTCGAGTTTGTCGAGCGCGGGATGGGTGAATGGGTGGTCACCGGCATCAAAGTGACCACGCCGCGCCAACCGCAGCACCTTGGCCACTAACGAGAACCGCCATGCTCGCCAACATCATTGACTGGTCCAGCCGCAACCGTTTTCTGGTCCTCATCGCGACCCTGTTCATCACCTTGGGCGGCATTCACGCGGTCGTCAAAACGCCGATCGACGCACTGCCCGATCTGTCCGACGTGCAGGTGATCGTCTACACGGAGTTCCCCGGCCAGGCACCACAAGTGGTTGAGGATCAGGTCACCTATCCGCTCACGACCGCCATGTTGTCGGTGCCGAAATCGAAGGTGGTGCGCGGCTTCTCATTCTTCGGCGCCTCTTTCGTCTATGTCATTTTCGAAGACGGCACGGATATCTACTGGGCGCGTTCGCGGGTGCTGGAGTATCTCAATTTCGCCTCCAGCCGCATGCCCAAAGGCGTCACACCCTCGCTCGGCCCGGATGCCACCGGGGTCGGCTGGGTCTACCAATATGTGGTGCTGGCCAAGGACAAAACGCTGGCCGAGTTGCGTACGTTGCAGGACTGGTACATACGCTACCAATTGACCAAGGCGCAGGGCGTATCCGAGGTCGCTTCCATCGGCGGCTTCGTGCAGACCTATCAGGTTACGGTCGATCCGGTTAAGCTGCGCGCCTACGGCATCCCGCTCAACAAAGTGACACAAGTGATCCGCGACTCCAATCGCGACGTCGGCGGCCGCGTGATCGAAATGGCCGAGACTGAATACATGGTGCGCGGCAAGGGCTACCTGCGCGGCAAAGCGGATCTTGAAACGCTGGTGGTAAAAAGCGTCAAAGGAACGCCAGTGCTGATTCGCGATATCGCGCGCGTCGAACTGGGTCCCGACGAACGGCGCGGCGTGACTGAGCTCAACGGCGAAGGTGAAGTCGTGTCCGGCATTGCCATGGCCCGCTACGGCCAGAATGCGCTGGACGTCATTCACAACCTCAAGGCCAAGATCAGCGAGATCAGCAAGGGTCTGCCGGACGGGGTGAGCATCGAAGCGGTGTACGACCGCTCTGACCTGATCCACCGCGCCATTGATAGCCTCAAACGCACCTTGATCGAGGAGAGCATCATCGTCGCCGTGGTCTGTGTGGTGTTCCTGCTGCACGTGCGCAGCGCGCTGGTCGCCATCATCATGCTGCCGATCGGCGTGCTGATCGCCTTCATCGCCATGCGCTGGCTGAATCTGAACTCCAACCTGATGAGTTTGGGTGGCATTGCGATTGCCATCGGTGCGATGGTCGATGCGGCCATCGTCATGATCGAAAATGCACACAAGCATCTGGAGCGACTCAAGCCGGGCGAGTCGCGCACTGAGGCCATCATCGCCGCGTGCAAGGAAGTCGGGCCGGCGCTGTTTTTTTCGTTGCTGATCATCACCGTTTCGTTCTTGCCGGTGTTCGCGCTCGAGGCACAGGAAGGCCGCATGTTCTCGCCGCTCGCCTTCACCAAGACCTTTGCCATGGCCGGTGCCGCATTGCTGTCGATCACGCTAGTGCCGGTGCTGATGTTGCTGTTCGTTCGCGGCAAGATCCTGCCGGAGGCGAAAAATCCGGTCAACCGCTTTTTGATCTGGATCTACCGGCCAATCATTGAGGGCGTGATGCGCTGGAAAAAGCTCACCATCGGTATCGCACTGGTGGGGTTGGCGGTGTCGATTTATCCGGCCGCCAAACTCGGCAGCGAATTCATGCCCACCCTCAACGAAGGCACGTTGTTATACATGCCCTCGAGCCTGCCGGGCATGTCGATGACCAAGGCGGCGGAACTGTTGCAGACGCAAAACAAGATTATCAAGAGCTTCCCGGAGGTCGCATCGGTTTGGGGCAAGGCCGGTCGCGCCAATACCGCCACCGACCCGGCACCGACCGAAATGTTCGAGACTGTGATCAACCTGAAGCCGGAATCCGAATGGCGGTCGGGTATGAACATGGACCGATTGATCGCCGAGTTGGACAAGGCGTTGCAGTTTCCCGGCATCTCCAACGCCTGGACCATGCCGATTAAGGCGCGCCTCGATATGCTCGCCACCGGTATTCGCACGCCGATCGGCATCAAGGTGTTCGGCCGGGATCTGGGCGAGATGGAAAAACTTGCCAGAGACATTGAGACGGTGGTCAAACAGGTGCCCGGCACCACCTCAGCGTTCGCGGAACGCCTCACGGGGGGGTTTTATCTCAACATCGAACCGGATCGCGAACAACTCGCACGTTACGGTCTTAGCGTGGGTGAACTGCTGGATGTGATCGGCACCGCGCTCGGCGGTGAAATGGTCACCACCACGGTCGAGGGACGCGAACGCTTCGGTGTCAGCGTGCGTTATCCGCGTGAATTGCGCGCCCACCCCGAACAGATCGCGCGTGAGGTGTTGGTGCCGACCATGGAAGGTGCCATGATTCCGCTCGGTCAGCTCGCGCGGGTGACGATCGCCAAGGGTGCGCCTGGCATTCGCACCGAAAACGCATTGCTGTCAGCCTACATTTTTGTCGATATCCGCGACCGCGACATCGGTGGATACGTGGCCGACGCTCGCCGTGCGGTGGATGCGCAGGTGAAGTTCCCGCCCGGCTATTACGCGACTTGGAGCGGCCAGTTTGAGTACATGGAACGTGCCGCCGAGAAAATGAAAGTGGTTATCCCGGTGACCTTGCTCACCATCTTCCTGCTGCTCTATCTGAACTTCAAGCGCCTCACCGAAACGCTGATCGTGATGCTGTCGGTGCCCTTCGCGTTGGTCGGCGGCGTGTGGCTTATCTGGCTGCTGGATTACAACCTGTCGGTGGCCGTTGCCGTGGGTTTTATCGCGCTAGCCGGTGTGGCAGCTGAAACGGGCGTGGTGATGTTGATCTACCTCGATCACGCGTGGGACGCTGTAAAAATCAAATGTCGCGCCGCCGGCAGAGCGCCGGTCGCGGCGGATCTCTATGCGGCGGTGATGGAAGGGGCGGTGGATCGCGTACGACCGAAGATGATGACGGTCGTCGCCATCACAGCCGGCTTGCTGCCGATCATGTGGGGCACCGGCAGCGGCTCCGAAGTGATGCGCCGCATCGCCGCGCCGATGGTCGGGGGCATGATTTCTTCGACCGTCTTGACGCTGGCCGTGATTCCGGCCCTTTATGCATTGGTCAAGGAGTGGCAGTTGCGTCGTGGCCTCGACGTTTAATCGCGCACGCCGCGCACGCCATCAGGCTGGCGCGTGACCTCGAAAGCGGTGCGGCATCATCGGCGTGCGAAAATGAGGGGCATCAGCAGTCCTTCCACCTTCCATGTATTACATCTGTCCGTACAGTGCAAGTCTGATCCCGGCGTTGTTACTATGAAAAACGAGGGCCCGTAGTAACATGCCGTTCGAGAGGGACGCGCCAAAAGCGGCGCGCCCCTCAACTTTACGTTAGGGCTTCAAGTAGAGGAGTTGAGTTTTTTATGGCTTTATGGAGATTTGACCAAGGTCGCCTTGACTACTTTCAGTTTGATGAGATCAAACGGATCGCCCTTGCGTTGATGGATGTAAACGGCATTCCAAAACCAAATGTAGGTGACGACATTCTGAGACAAGCACTATCAACATATAGTCCACGCCCATTTGCACCCACCAATTACACCGTATGGCGCAACTACAAACGGGTATTTGGTTGTTTATTGCTCGCAACCGAAGTAGCCGGAAGAATCGTGTGCACGGATTTGTGCAAGACATTAACAAATGATGCAGGCGAAATTGATGTTGACGACTATATGAGGCACTTTGCTACTAATTTTTATTATCCATCACCTGTTTTTGATGGATACAACTGTTTTGACCAGCAGATTTTCCCCGCAGTTGCCATCATCAAGTTTTTATTGTCCGGGTATTTAGTGAGGGGCAAAAATAGTATCACTGTTGATGAAATCAACGGCTACCTAATAGCGAACGATGTAACTGGTCTTGAGCCGCTTAACTTCTATTCCACATTAAAACAAAAGCAATCTCAGGCTGATTTAAGGCAGCCACGTGAGTTGATCAGATTTATAAGTCAATTTTCTTTTCTGAAGTGGGACAATCCAAACCTATATTTGGAAGTGACCAATAAAGAGGAGGCGCTTCAAATTGAGGGATTGCTTTCCCCTACGTTGACTCAAAGACAAGCTCATCCCGAGGCAGAATTGCTTAATTTGGGCTCGAATTTCGAAGGTACAGATTTAGGTGATCTGACAATTAGTCAAATCAATTCGATTGATACTGAGTTCACAGAGGGAAGCAAAATACGTGCAACACATTTACGCACTGAACGTAGTACAAAGCTTAAGGATTTCTATTTTTCGAACACTTTAAATCCACACATCTGTGACATGTGCGCTATGGACACAGAAAAAAGATACCCTTGGGCTGATCGCATAATTGAACTGCATCATTTACTTCCCTTGTCTTCACCGGCAAGGGTGGATATTGGAAAAACGTCTATTAAGGACATTGCAGGTATTTGTCCATCATGCCATAGAGCTACACATAAATTCTATAGCAAATGGCTTAAGGGCATCGGGCTCAAGGACTTCCAAAATTACGAAGAGGCGCGGCTTGTGTATGACAAAGCAAAGCAGGAGATTGTTTTAGCATGAAGAACTCAAAAAAAACATCGAATACCACAACATTGCCAGAAATCATAAATGAGGTGACGTTTCTTGACAAAAAAATCAAGCGTCAAATTGAACTTATAAATCAGTGTATCAAAAGCGAGAAGCCTTTAACGCCTGTTTTGACGGCTATTGGGATGACATATGATGATTTGATTTACACAAATAATCGTAGGCCAACCCTTCGTGACAACCGCTGCTTCACACTCGATGACTTCACAGAACGATCTAACGACATTCCTGTGGTTAGTTTCTTTTCTGGTGCAGGAGGACTTGATCTTGGCCTAGAAGCTGCTGGCTTCTCGCATACGCTACTGATTGAAAAGAACCCTCTTTTTTGCGAAACAATCAAATGTAATAAACCAAAATGGCATGTTCAGGCAGGTGATGTATCCAATACTGATGAAATGATTGAGATGGTTTCTGGTCGTATTGGGAATAGAGGAAAATTTGATGGTCTGTTTGTCGGCGGCCCTCCATGCCAACCATTTTCTATTGCGGCAAATCAACGATTCAATAAGGACGGTGCTAATTTCAAGCGCATTGGATTTGCCCACGAGACAAACGGCAATTTGCTTTTTGAATACATTGCGTTGATTAAGCACTTCAAGCCTCGTGCTTTTCTTATTGAAAATGTGCCCGGCCTCATTGATGTGGACAATGGTGAACAGCTAGAAAATGCTTATCGAGAACTTGAGGCTTGCGGTTACATAATCAATCAGCCTTTAATTCTAAAGGCCGATGCTTACTTCGTGCCGCAACAACGGATTCGTCTGTTTATTGTGGGCAATCGTGTTAACAGGGAATTTGATCCGCCAAAGCCCACTCATGGTTCCTTATCTGTTGGCCCATTATTTGATCTATCCATGAATGGCATTGAAAACCATGTCACTCGTGAGCACTCGGCAAAGTCTGTTTTAAGATACATGATGCTGGACTATGGAAGCCGCGACAAATTAGGCAGAGTTGATCGGCTTGACCCGCTTAGGCCTTCAAAAACGGTGATTGCTGGTGGTAGTGCCGGTGGCGGTCGATCCCACTTGCATCCATATATTCCTAGAACGCTTTCGGTGAGAGAAAGTGCACGAATCCAGACCTTTCCAGACGATTACATATTTAAAGGCCCTGTGGCTCGGCAATTTACGCAAGTAGGGAATGCAGTTCCCCCTGTCCTGGGTTCTCAACTTGGTACGGCAATATTTAAGAGCCTTTTTTGAATGGCAATCAGATCTAACATGGCGCTCAACTCGGACGCGGCGATAAAGCCGCCGTGTCGGTTACGGCCCTCATGACCGTTAACCACGCCAGCCAATGATCCTCTACGCGACCACCATTTTCGTCTCTGCTTTTCTGCTGTTTTTGGTGCAACCGGTGATTGCCAAACAAATTCTGCCGTGGTTCGGCGGCACGGCTGCCGTGTGGACGACGTGTCTGGTGTTTTTTCAAAGTGCGTTGCTACTGGGCTACTTTTACGCCGACTGGACCACCCGCAAATTGACACCTCGCCGTCAGGCGATCTTGCACGTGGCACTGATCGTCGTCGCAATCGGACTGTTGCCCATTATTCCGTCGGTCGACTGGAAGCCCGCCGGTGACGAGGCGCCGACGCTGCGCATTATTTTGTTGCTGATCGCGACCATCGGCTTGCCCTACTTTTTGCTATCGACCACCAGCCCACTAATTCAGGCATGGTTTGCGCGCAGTTATCCGGGACAAAGCCCGTACCGGCTGTTCGCACTGTCCAATCTGGCGTCGATGATCGCCCTACTCGGCTACCCGTTTTTGTTCGAGCCCAATATCGCAACGCGCATGCAGGCGATGGGCTGGTCGGTCGGCTTCGCCGCGTTTGCGGTACTGATTGTCGGTGCGGCGTGGTTTGCGCTAAAGACCGGGCGCGAGGTGACACCGATTGCGGCCGCGCTCGAGGCCGATGCCGTTGCGCCGACGTTCAAAGAAAAACTGTTGTGGATTACCTTGTCGGGCATGGGATCCATCATGCTGCTGGCGATCACGAATCATCTGACGCAAAACATTTCTTCGATCCCGCTGCTGTGGGTGGTGCCGTTAGCGCTTTACTTACTGACCTTTATTCTCACTTTCGATGCGCGCGACCCGCTGTCGGGTTGGTATCAACGCACGCTGGCGCTGCCGATGCTGGCAGTGATGTTGGTCGGCATGGCGTGGACGTTGGCGGACGCGTCGCTACATTTCGAATTGATGTGGCAAGTCGGCGTATTTTCGGTCGGGCTTTTTCTGGCATGCATGTTTTGTCACGGTGAATTGGTCGCGCGGCGTCCGCACCCGAAATTTCTCACGCAGTTTTATCTCATGATCTCCATTGGCGGCGCACTCGGTGCAGCGCTGGTCGGCATCGTTGCACCGCTGACGCTACCGGCCTATTACGAGCTGGAGTTTTCGCTCATCGCCGTTGCCATTTTGGCCACGCTGTTGTCGTGGCGCATGATGGATGCGCAGCCGATCGTCAATATTTGGCTGCCACGTGCGGGCAAGATTGTCGGTGTTGGCGTGTGTTTGTTTTGCCTCGGCGCAACCGTCGTCACCATCCGTGACTACAACAAAGATGTGGTGTACCAGACGCGAAACTTCTACGGCACACTGCGCGTCAAGCAATACCTGCCCCCGGATGTCGAGCACCGCCGCCGTTCACTGATCCATGGTGCGATTCTGCACGGCGATCAATACATGGATCCGCCGTATCACCGCTCGGCGACCACCTACTACAAACCGAAATCCGGCATCGGGTTGACGTTGCTCGCCAAGGAAGCCATCGCGCCGGGTCAACCGCGCCGCATCGGCGTGGTCGGGCTGGGCGCCGGCACGCTGGCGACCTACGGCAACAAGGGTGACATGTTTCGCTTCTACGACATCAATCCGACGGTGGTCGACATCGCCCGTCGCGACTTCACCTACCTGAAGGATTCCGAAGCGACCATCGAGATCGGACTGGGGGATGCGCGCTTGAACCTTGAACGCGAAGCGCCACAACACTTCGACGTGCTCGCCATCGACGCGTTTTCGTCCGACTCCATTCCGGTACACCTGATTACCCTTGAAGCGCTCGACATCTACGCGCGCCACATGAAACCCGATGGCGTCATCGCATTTCATGTATCAAACCGCTTTCTGGATTTGAAGCCGGTGGTGCAAATGCTCGGCGAAAAGCGCGGCTGGCACGTCGGTTGGGTGCGCGACTCTTACGAAGATGGCACCACCAGCAGCGACTGGGTGCTGCTGACGCGCCACCGCCCGTTTCTGTTGCGCAAAGACATTATCGAATCGAGCTACGTCATTCCACCCGAGCCGGGTTGGAAAGTGTGGACGGATGACTTCAACAACCTGCTACAGGTACTGAAGTGACCTGCTACTATGGCGGGCATGAATGCAAAAGACATTGATGACTTCAACAACCTGCTACAGGTACTGAATACTGAAGTGACCCCCGAGGCAGCCGCGCGCAGTTGTCAGCCGTGTACGGCGTGCTGCGACGGCTGGGTGCGCATCACCGTGTTTGACCAGCCGGTATTGCCGGGCAAGCCGTGTCTACATTCGGCCGGTCCGCTGACCAAGCACGGCGGTGGTGGCTGCAAAATCTATGCTGAGCGTCCAGTCGACCCTTGCGTCAATTTTTCCTGCGGCTGGGTACGCGCCGCGAGCCATTTGCCGGACTGGATGAAGCCGAACCTAGCGAAGGTCATCGTTTTGCCGAACTGGACGACCTGGCGCACGTTTCCGGTCGATTTGGCGGTACCCGTGGGCCAGCGCATACCGCACAAGGCGTTGGCATGGCTCAAAGAGTATTCGACGACCAGTTTTCGCCCGTTGATCTTTACCGAACAAGAAACCGACGGACACGGCCATTTCACTGGCAAGCAGCAAGTGACTGGTTTTGGCCCACCGACCTTTCAGCAGGAAATGGCCGCACTCGTCGCCGGACGGAGTGTCGGGTGAGCATCGCGTTGACCTCGCCCTTAGCGGCACTTTGGTCGCATGTGAACCACCGAACCCGCAGCTGGATGGCGCTGCACATCGTTGCGCTGATCTCGATTGGATTGTGGCTCGACATCAAGTTTGGCTGGGCTGGCCAGCACTTCGTCACCGTTTGGGCGTTCGCTGTGTGGGGCTGGCTGTACTGGCTCGGTCAACAAGCAGAACGCACGGTACTGGTCTTGGCCACCGTCATTTCCGGCTTGGGTGAAGTCTTTCTGTCGCTGGTGTGGGGGCTATACGATTACCAGTTCAACAACGTGCCTTTGTTCGTACCACCCGGTCACGCCTTGCTGATGACCTTGGGAATTCTCGTCGCACGTCAGTTTGCAACGCGCGCGAATGCCATCGTCGCGGTGGTCAGCGTCGCGGCGGCGGGGTGGGCGCTGCATGTGTGGATGGCTGACGCTGATCGCTTCGGCGTCGTCCTGTTCGGCCTCTACGCACTTTGTCTTTGCCTCGGTCGCGCCCGTGCGCTGTACGCGTGCATGTTTGTGCTGGCCCTCATCATGGAACTCTACGGCACGGCACTCGGCAACTGGGTATGGGCCGCGCACGCACCGTGGCTGAACTTGTCGGCCGCGAATCCGCCCTACTCCGCCGGCGCGTTCTACTGTGCGCTTGATCTACTGGTGCTGGCGATACTTTATACGCGCCACAAGAATCGCCAATTGGCGGGCGTTTCCAGATCATAATGTCCCAAAGAGCGCGCCAATAGGC
>JBCKPM010000037.1:0-16444 GCA_038901675.1 Usitatibacteraceae bacterium
GTCGGTCGCACACGCCGTCGCCGACGAAACGGTCGCCGACATCAATGGCAAATTGTTTGAACTTGGACGCGAGCAGACGGCCAGCGGACGTGTGATCGAAGATTCGGTGGTGAAACAGTTAGAGGCCGACGCGCGCGCGGCGCTGAAGTGGGCGCCGCAAAACGGCCAGTACCTCGAGGCGCTCGCGCGGGTGCAATATTGGCCACGCATGACCTCGGCCGGTGTGGTGGTCAGCGATATAGATGGTGCCTACCAGACGGCTAGGTTCGCAGTGGTCGCGCAACCGAGTTCCGCTTATGCATGGGGCAGTCTGGCGGTGGCGTCTGATCGATTGATGGCGGAATCGCGCCTGCCCGGCGGCCAAGTTGCGCTCGAGCAGGCCATCAGTCGTGCCGCGACGCTGGGTGCCTATGAACCGTATGTGCTTCGAGGCGTGATCGACATCGGCCTCGCCAATTGGATCACACTCTCTGCGGACGCTAAACGGTCGGTGATGCAATCAGTGAACCACCTCGCGCTGCGGCAAGCCGACGATGTTATTGCGTTGGCAAAGAATCGCGGCAGGCTGGGCGTGGTGTGCGCGGGAAAGCGACTTGCTGGACGAAAAGAGTGTACGATTCTGTCAATGTGAACCAGACAGCTAGTTAGTCAAGAGTAGACGTTGAAGTGACCTAAACCTGAAAGGGGTTAAGATGAAAATATTAAAAATGTTGATGAGCGTGGCGATGTTCTCGCTGCTTGCTACCGCGAGTGCGGTGTTCGCACAAGCGGCCACCGTATTCGAATTGACCGGCACGGCGACTGCGGTGGTGGCCGCTGCACCGGGCGCACCGGCGGCTACAGGGCGAGCGCTGCGCAAAGGCGACACTGTCAACCAAGGTGAAACCATCTCGACAGGCGGCGCGTCCTCGGTCGTGTTGCGTTTCACCGATGGCCAGATTGCGGCACTTTCGTCGAACTCGTCGATGGCGATCAGTAACTACGTCTACAACCAAGCTGACCCCTCGAAAAGCAATGTGTTGCTAACGCTGGTGAACGGCGGGATGCGGGCGTTGACGGGGTTGATTGGCAAAGCCAGACCGCAAGCGGTGGCCTATCGTGCTGGCAGTGCCACCATCGGGATTCGCGGGTCGGACGTAAACATCACAACTCTGTCCGGCAACGTTGCGGTGACAGTGAATGCGGGCTTGATCAGTTTCCAACTGCCAGGTCAGCCAGCGGTTTCCATTCCGGTCGGTCAGGGTGTTATCGCGCGCGCAGACGGGACGGTAACGGTTGCCTCAACAGCGGCAACCAACGCGGCGATCCAACAGGTTGCGGACAAAGCGGCAGCGGACGCCAAGGTGGCAACGGACAAGGCGGCGGCAGACAAGGCGGCTGCGGATGCGAAGGCAGCTGCGGATGCCAAGGCGGCTGCGGATGCCAAGGCATTAGCAGATGCCGCGACAGCGACAGAAGCACAGAAAAAAGCGGCGGCCGATGCCAAGGCAGTCGCAGATGCATCTGCGGCGGCGGCGGCAACGCAGGCAGCGGTAGCACAAGCCGCTGTTGCAGCACAAACGGCGGCGACGCAGCAGCAACAGGCTGTGGCGAATGTGGTAACCGTACTGAGTTCCGCAACGTCAAGCGTCGCAGCGGCCATAGCTGCTGCCGTAACCGCTCCCGTAACCGCTCCCGTAACCGCTCCCGTAACCGCTCCCGTAACCGGAACCACCGGAACCGGAACCGGATCCGGAGGCGCAGGAGGCGGCAGTGTGGTTTGCACCTCGGTGTCACCAACGCGCGTGCCAGTGGGCTGCACGTAGTCGTCGACCGGCCGACCCCGCGGCCTTGGCGGTGTCGGTGTCGCGGTGCTTGACTGCGTCGGTGACAACATGCGTCGCAGAGAGGACGGCCTAATATTGGCGCGGTGTTTCAGATGTTTTTGTCTGAAACACCGCGCCAATAATAGAGTTTGACTTTTCCATTGCAGCTGGCGTTCGCGTGCGCTCATTACGAAATCGATTTCGGGTTCATTGCTCCCAAGCGCGGGATCGTCACCACCAGTTTTGCGCCTGACCGATCGACTCTCCTGTGCCCTCAAGCCGCTCCGTTTCGCTCCGCGCCACCCCCGCCTCCCGCCGACGCTTCGAACAAAAGCCGTTTGACATCGAACAGACATTGTTCTGGGCATGGTGCATCCTCTTGTGTTGGCTGCCGATCCCGCTGGGGAGCGTTGAGCCTTGGGCGTGGGCGATTCTCGAGGTGGGCGTGTTCTCGCTGCTCTCAGTTTGGTGTGTGGCATACGCGCGTGGTGTGGTGCGACCCACAGAAGTCTTTTTGCGTGCCCGGCCGTTGGTGTGGCTCTTCCTCGCGTGGTTGGCATACCTTGGCATCTACCTTGTGCCATTGCCGCTCGATCTCATCGCCCTGATTTCACCTGCGACTGCCGCGCTCCACAGGGAGACGCTTGGCTTTGATGCGGGCTGGCGTACGCTGGCCCTGGATCCACATGCCGCCCTCGCGAGTTGGCTACGCTCGCTCGCATACGTCTCGGTATTTGTGTTGACGGTGCTGCTGGTGAATTCGCGCGAACGCGCACGGCAATTCTTGTTTGTGCTGGTGATTTTTGCGCTGGTGATGTCGGTCTACGGCATCCTGATGCATCTCAACGCAGTGCGCCTGACCTGGTTCGGCTCGCCCATGTTTCACGGCAATCAGGCCAGCGGCACGTACTTCAATCGCAATCATTTCGCTGGCTATCTTGAAATGATGCTCGCGCTCGGCATCGGACTCCTGCTCGCCGATCTGCGCGATCGCAAGGCAACGACGTGGAGGCAGTTTGTGCGCAATTTTCTGGAGTGGATTTTTAGCCCCAAGATGCGGCTGCGCTTGATATTGTGCGTGCTCGTCATCGCGCTCGTCAGCACACGTTCGCGCATGGGCAACGCCGCTTTTTTTGTGTCGCTCATGCTGACTGGCGTTATCGGCATCGTGTTGTCGCGCAATGCCGCGCGCGGCACGGTAGTTTTGCTGACCAGCCTGATCGCCATCGATCTGTTTATTGTTGGTTCGTGGTTTGGTGTCGAGCAGCTCGCACAGCGCATTGAGGCAACCAGCATCATGCGCCAGGAGATCAGCGTGCCCGGAGCACAGGAGTCCATTGAGCAGCGGCTCGATCCAACCTCTGGCTCGCTACCGATGATCAACGATTTTCCGGTCGTTGGTGTCGGGCCTGGCGCGTGGTATTTGGTGTTTCCGAACTATCGCGGCGAGGAAGTGATGCCGGGCTTTTACGAGTACGCCCACAATGACTACGCACAGATGGCCGCTGAGTTTGGTGTGATCGGCGTTGCGATGCTGGGCGCGATGGTGATGTGGAGTTTTGGCGTGGCGTTGATCGCGCAAGCCAAGCGGCGCGACCCACTGATGCGCGGGCTGTCGTTTGCGTCGATGATGGGTATCATCGCGATCATGATTCACTCGAGCGTCGATTTCAATTTGCAGATCCCCGCCAATGCCTCGCTGTTCATGGTGTTGTTGGCGCTTGGCTGGATTTCGCTTTACCTTGATCGACGTGACCAAGCGCCGTCGGCGAATGCCTCGCGACTTGCTGATCCGCCGAATTGAGTTTGCCAGCGGCAAGCCGTCGAATCGTTTGTATCTTGCGCTAGCCGATTGACACACTTTTCGCGTTGCCATAGCCTGATTCCGGACAATTGGCTGTCTCACGAGATATTGAGTGGACGCGATGCGAAATCAGGGTAGGCAAAAGTTATTGACGATCCGTCCTACGGGCGTGCAGGCGTTGATCTATTGCGTAGTGCTGGCGGCGTGCACGCCGTCAACCCCGTCCGTGGTGCCGAGTACGGCAGCGCCGACACTGGGTGCTTCCTGTGCGCTCCCCGGCAAATGTGGTCAGCCATTGTGGTGCGAAGGCAAACGCGTAATGGTGACCGGCCAGATTGATCCGAACAACATTTTTGAACAAGCCTCACACCCGAATTTGCCGTTTCAAAAATTTTTGATTCGTACTGCGGCTCCCATGCACGACGTGATGGAGGTCTGGGTAACGGCCAGCGGTGACGCGGCACGTGACATTTTCCAACGTGTGAGATCGGCAGCGAGCGCCCGGTCAGACGTGACTGTGAGCGGAAAGGCGGTCGGTGTTGACCTGCCAATTACCGGTCAATGTCATCGTGTCGTCAAGCTTGAGATTGAGTCAGCAAGTAAACTCAGTGTCCGCAACAGCGGCGCTATTGGAGGCACATCGAAATGATCCACATCCCCGTTTCTTCCCTTCGCAAGCGTTGTCTCTTGCTGCTCGGCACGCTTTGGTTGTCGCTGATCGGCTTTGCCACTTGCGCCGCACCGATTGATGAGGCAACCGCGCTCCGCGTTGCACGCAACTATGTGAGTCAGCACCTTGCCCTGCATGGCACCTGGAACGGTGCATTGCAGCCTGAAGTGCGAAACGTCGAACTTATTTCGCATGAAGGGTCGCCGATTGGCTATCTGGTGGCGGCTAAACCATCCGGGTACGTGCTGGTTTCTTATGACGACGATTTGGTGCCGGTAATCGTCTACTCGCCAGAGGGGACATTCGACGCCGTCAACGTTGCTCAATTTGGCTCGCTCGAGTCGTGGATTATGCCGGAGCTGAGTGTGCGCTTGCAGACCACGACCAGCCTGCGGAAAGAGCTCATGCAAACGGCGAACGAGGAGGCGATTGCGCGTTTGCGCGATGAGTCGCCAGCGGCGCGTGCGTGGTTGTTTTTTAATCGCGTGCCGGAACTTTTCCGGCCGTTGCAAAACGGCGGCAATGAAAAAATAGCGGGTCTCGATGGCGCGACCATCAAAGCGGGCAAGCTGGGTCCGCTGTTGAGCACAACCTGGGGTCAGGGTGAGGACCGCGCACCGTACACGTACAACCTCTACACGCCAGCAGGATCGGGTTGTACCCACACCCTCACCGGCTGTGTCGCCACCGCCGCAACGCAAATCATGAAGTACTGGAATTGGCCGGATCGCGGGACGGGTAGCTCGTCGTATACCTGGAGCGGTCAACCGCTGTCGGCGAATTATGACTTCGCCTACAACTGGACATCGATGCCGAACCAACTTTCGGGCGCGAGTGCACCGGCCGCGATTGATGCGGTTGCGCGCCTGATGCAACACGTCGGCATCGCGTTTCGGATGAATTTCGGCTGCGGTGCAGCGGGCGGCTCAGGCGCGTACACCTCCGATGTCGCGACGGTGTTTCCGCAGTACTTCAAGTACCGCACCGGTATTCGCACCGTCACGCGCAGCGCCATGACGGCCGCCGCATTTTTTCAAAACATCCGCGCCGAACTTGATGCCAGTCCTGCACGGCCAGTATTGTTCAGCATGAGAACCTCGAGCGGCGGGCACGCCGTTGTCATCGACGGCTATCAAGCCGGTGTGACTAACCTAGTGCAGGTCAACATGGGGTGGGGCGGCTACGCCAATGCGTTTTACGACATTTCCAACGATTGGTCGGCGGGAGGCCTTAACTGGATTGCCAGTACGCAAGTCGCCTACACCAACATTCAGCCTACGTCGTCGGCCAGTTGCAGCTACGCGCTCGGGTCGTCCGGCACAACGCAGGGCCCCAATGGTGGCTCCGGATCGGTGTTGTTGACCGCCGGCTCGGCATGCGCTTTCACCGTTGCCAACAGCACGACGTGGATTTCGGTGGCCCCGTTGGCAGGCTCTGGCACCACCAACATCCTCTATACCGTCGCCCCGAATACCGGTAGCGGTGCGCGGACGGGCTCGCTCACCATCGGTGGCCAGATTTTTTCCGTCACCCAGACTGGCGGATCCTGCGCCTACAATATTTCGTCGGCATCGCAGTCGTTTGCCTCGGGCGCAGGCACCGCTAGTCTTTCACTGACCACGGGTTCGACCTGTGCGTGGAGTATTGCCCCGAACGGAAGCTGGGCGGGCACCGATGCTTGGATTACATTTTTGACGCCAACGTCCGGGACTGGCTCGGCATCGATTTCATATAGCGTTGCGCCAAACCTAGCGGCCGGATCGCGTACCTCGACACTGTCGATCTCGGGTCAATCGCACACGGTCACACAAAGTGGTTCGTGTGGTTACGCGATCTATCCGAGTACGCAGACAATGGGTGCCGCGTCGGCCAGCGGCAGTTTTCGATTGGAAACGGGTAGCACCTGCGCATGGACCGCGGCTAGTGGCGTTGCTTGGCTGAGCGTTGCGGCACCGACCAGTGGCTCCGGGTCAGCCACCCTTGCGTATACCGCCGCGGCCAACAACACCGGGGCGGCGCGTAGCGGCAGCGTCACCGTCGGCCGCCAAGTGTTTACCGTCAACCAAGCCGCGGCAGGAACGGCACCGACTGGTATCGCCAACGGTGATTTCGAACAAGGCCGAGCCGTGTGGGTTGAGCAGGGCTCGCAAATTCTTTACAACGATCCTGCTCGTTCGCACACTGGCTACTGGATGGCGTGGCTCGGAGGCTACGACAACGGGACTGATATTTTGCACCAGACATTCACGGTTCCGTCCAATGCCACGTCAGTCAGTCTGCGGGGATGGTATGCCATTTTCACCACCGAGACCGCGGGCAACACCGCCTACGACGTCATCACGGTCGACGTTTACAACAGCACCGGCACGACCAAACTTGCCACGCTAGGCGCTTTGTCAAACCTCAACGCGGTGTCGACCTGGACGCAGTCGCCTGCTTACGATATGTCCGCCTTTCGTGGGCAGACGATTCGCCTTGTCTTCAGCGCGACCACGGATGCCTCCCTGCCCACGAGTTTTTACATCGATGATGTCACCCTTGTTGCGGTCGGTTCGTCGTGTACCTACGCGGTCTCGCCGCAGTCCCAGTCCATCGGCAGCACGATGTCGATGATGTCGTTTGTCGTGACCACCAATCCGACCACCGGATGCAACTGGAATGCGTCAACCAACGCGAGCTGGCTCGCTGTGAGCGGCGCAGCGAGCGGAACGGGGAGCGCAGAAGTGCGCATCTCGGCTTCCGAAAATACATCGGGGTCAGCGCGCAACGGCACGGCGACCATCGCCGGGCAATCGGTCTCGATCAGCCAGTCGGCACCGGCGTTGGATTCAGCCATTGTCAAGAATGGCGAATTCGAATCCGGAAGCGACTACTGGCAGGAAGCGTCGAGCGCAGGTTACGGCATTATTTCGGCATCGACTTCCCTCGCCGCGCGCACCGGTGTCGGCTATGCGTGGCTGGGTGGATATAACTCGGCCATCGAGTCGCTCACCCAGTTGGTCAACATCCCCGGCAGTGCGACCAGTGCTGTTCTGAGCTTCTGGTTTCAGGTCAGGACTGAAGAAGTCGCAGGCCAGAGCATCGATTTGTTGTCAGCTGATTTGTTGGACGCGGCGACGGGTCAGGTGCTGATGAATGTTGGGCGACTCTCCAATCTCGACCGCAATACCGTCTGGACCAAAAGCGCCGATGTCGACATCACATCCTTGAAAGGTCGTGCGGTGAAATTGGTATTTCGTGCCACCACGGATACGGCCAGGGTCACCTCGTTTTTCATCGATAGCGTCAAAGTGACTGTCAGCGGCGGGACGCCCGGCATCGCGTCGCCGTTGCTCAAGAACGGCGGCATCGACATCGACGGTGATGGCCGTGGTGAAGTCGTCGTTCGCTCACCGTCAAGCTCGATGCTCGCCGGTCGGTGGGTGAACAATCAGATTTCGTGGACGGCAATGACGGATCCGGGGCCCAACTACAAAGTATTGGCGGCGGTGGATCTGGATAGCCAAGGTCGCTCAGATCTGGTGATGTTGAACGTGGCACAAGGCGATCTTGGCGAAGCGCGTATCTGGAGCGCGTTCAACCCGGGCTTGCCCAAGACCTTGCGCAACGTACGAACCTTGTGGCGCGTCGATGCGGTTGGGGATCTAGACGGAGATGGCAAGGGCGATCTGGTTTGGCGTTTTACGGGCGCAACGGCCAACATTGATGACACGGGTGTTTCGTACATCTGGTTCACCAACGGTAGCGGCGTCACGCAGGTTCGCAAGCGCGGCGGCGCACCGTTGAGTTGGACGCTACTGGGCGCGAGAGACTTGAATGGCGATGGTGCTGCCGATATGGTCTACGTCAGTCCGAACAAACAGGTTCGCGTATTGATGGCCACGCCCAACCGAACCTGCGCAAATCTTTCGGGCGGCGCGTTGCCTTCAGCCGATACGCCGTTCGCGTTAGGCAGTTTCTCCGGTGTTGGCAAAGGGGAGATTATGAGCCGCGATGTGAACAGCGGTTTTGTTCAGTTCATTGCGCTGGACGCGCAGGGCCTCCAGTTACCGGCATACACCGGCGCACCGGATGATCCGAATGCGTCATGTACCTCAAGTTCGCTCACCATACCTTCGACCGTCACGCGGGTGGCGAATGCGGCCGACCCGTTCTGGCAATTCATCGCAGCGGTCGATCTCAATGGCGACGGCATTACGGATGTTGTTTGGCGGCGCACCAACGACACGGCGCTGATCGTTTGGATCATGGCGGCTGGTGGTCAAGTTGGTGCGGTGTACAACAATGCGGGCACGCTGCCGCTGGAGTACACGCCGATTCAGCGTTAGGCGGGGTTCCGAGAGGGCGATGTACGCGTCGCGGACGTGGAATCACATGAATACCGGCTGCCTGCGGCGACAGTCAAAAGCAAGTCGTCGTCCCGGGCACAGACCCGGGATCTCTAACGCTGAATGATCCGGCGACAGTGAGAGGCTCCGGATCAGGTCCGGGGCGACAGCCAGAAAAAATTCCCGTCGCGGTTTCGCAGCGGAACCTCTGAAACGTTGGGACTGTGTAAAAATACACCTCCGACTGCCCTTAGCCGATTCCTGCCTCGTGACCGCATCCAATCTGCACTTCCGACATCGTCATTGGTCGGCACTACCGCGCGTTGCCGCGGCATGACCGTCCCCGAACTCGCACAGTTGTTCGACCCGCAGGGTCCGCTCGCGCAGCGTATCGCCAATTTTCGCTTTCGCGAGAGTCAGGTCGAAATGGCGATCGCCATTGAGTCGGCCATCAATCGCGCCAGCGTGTTGATTGCCGAGGCCGGGACCGGCACTGGCAAAACGTTCGCGTATCTGGTGCCCGCACTGCGCTCTGGTGGGCGCGTCATCATTTCGACCGGCACCAAGATGCTACAGGATCAACTGTTTCATCGCGATATCCCGACCGTCATCGCCGCACTCGGCATTCCCGTCTCGACCGCGCTGCTAAAGGGGCGCGCCAATTACGTCTGTCTGCATCACATGGAGATTGCCGCCGCCGATGGGCGATTTACTAGCCGCGAGGATGTCAAGCATATTCACGCCATCAAGCGCTTTGCCAATCGTAGTCTTGGCGGTGCCGGCACCGGAGATCGCGCGGAGTTGCCGGAAGTACCGGAACGCGCCGGTGCGTGGAATCAGGCGATTTCGACGCGTGAAAATTGTCTGGGCTCGCAATGTGCGCGCTACGACGAATGCTTCGTAATGAAAGCGCGCAAGCGCGCCATGAAAGCCGAAGTCGTGGTCGTCAATCATCATCTTTTTTTCGCCGATCTGGTGCTCAAGGATGACGGCGCGCAGGATTTGCTGCCCGCCTGCAACACGGTCATCTTTGACGAAGCGCACCAGTTGCCAGCGACAGCCACCATGTTTTTTGGCGAGTCGGTGTCGACTTCGCAGTTGATCGAGTTAGCACGTGACACCAAACTGATGGGCATCGCGCACGCGGCAGACTTCAAGGATTTACAAGAGTTCGCTGGGGCACTCGATCTTGCGGCGCGTGATTTGCGCTTGGTGGTCGTGGAAGATTTTGCCAAGATGCCGGGCCAATCATTGACCAGTCGGGAAGGCTTCGCCGACGCTTATGCCAACGCGCAAGAAAAACTTGCCGAGTTGCGAGCGCTACTGGAGTCCCAAGCCGATCGTGCACCGGAGCTCGCCAATTGTCTGACCCGTGCTGATGAGTTCGCTGCGCGCATGGTGAGCTGGCAGGATCAAAGCATAGAAGGTTATGTGCGCTGGGGCGAAGCGTTTTCGCAGTCGCTCGCGTTTCATTTGACGCCGTTATCGATCGCCAACATTTTTCGTGATCAGGTGTTCGGTCAGAAGCGCGCGTGGATATTCACCTCCGCCACGCTTGCCGTCAAAGGCGAGTTTGGTCACTACCAGACCGAGATGGGGCTTTTCGCGCCTGAAGCGACGGACGACTTCGAGGGCGATGCGTTCAGCGAACACCGCGTTGATACGGCTTACTGGCCGTCGCCGTTTGACTATCCGAATCAGGCGTTGCTGTATTTGCCAGAAAGCTTGCCCGCGCCGAATACGCCCAATCACACCGAGGCAATTGTCGATACGGCCCTGCCGCTCATCGAAGCCGCTGGCGGTCGAACCTTCATGCTGTTTACTTCGCTCAAGGCGATGGATCGCGCCTACGAATTGCTGAAATCAAAGTTTGAGCAACGTGACCTTGCATTTCCACTGATGGTACAGGGCGACGGCACACGCACGGAACTGCTGGAGCGCTTTCGCAAGCTCGGCAACGCGGTGCTGGTCGCCAGCCATTCATTCTGGGAGGGTGTCGACGTGAAGGGTTGCGCGCTGTCGTTGGTGGTGATTGACAAGCTGCCGTTTGCCGCGCCGGATGATCCGGTGCTCGCGGCACGCATTGCTGCCATTGACGCCGCCGGTGGCAATGCGTTTATGCAATATCAGGTGCCGCACGCCGCCATTACGTTGAAGCAGGGCGCAGGGCGGCTGATTCGCGATGAAACCGACCGCGGCGTATTGATGATTGGTGACACGCGCATCGTCGATAAGCCTTACGGAAAACGCATCTGGCAGAGTTTGCCGCCGATGAAGCGTACTCGCGTCGAGGCCGAAGCGGTCGCGTTTTTTACAGTGACATCAACGGTCGCGTGAGACGGCAAAAAAGCTTGTGAAGGCAAAAAAATATCCCAGCGGAGCTCGGCCCCGCCGGGATCGAACGTACCGGAGACGGTACGAGGAGGCACAGCAACATCCTATGCCTGTCCTGCGGTAGATGAAGCGTGAAAAAACGGGGCAAAAGGCGGCCTATTGCTTTGCTTGAGGTTGCTTCCCGAAGTCAATCGTCTGCGGCTCGTCAGGCAGCGTCGGCGCACGTTTTACCGGCGTCCGATCGCTGACGCCACCGAACGCGGCAGTCAGATCTTCCTCGTCGGTCATCGGTGGCGGCAAGAACATCTCCGTGCGCGCCGGATTGGGTTTATCCGGAACGGCCTTGTACACCATCACCAATTGCGGGAATGCAATGACGATGGCCACCATCAGCAGTTGAATCACCACAAACGGCAGCGCACCCCAATAAATTTGTGCGCTTGTTACGGGTGCCATCTGCTTGCCGGTGATGCGATCAATGAATGCACTGTTGGGCGCAACACTGCGCAGATAAAACAGCGCGAAGCCGAACGGCGGATGCAAGAATGAGGTTTGCATATTCACGGCTAGCAGCACGCCAAACCACACCAGATCGATACCGAGTTTGTCGGCCGCCGGACCGAGCAAGGGCACGACGATGAAGGCGAGTTCAAAGAAGTCGAGAAAAAAGGCGAGAAAAAACACCAGCACGTTTACCGCGATCAAAAAGCCGGTCTGACCGCCGGGCAGACCGGTGAGCAATTCTTCGACCCACACATGACCATTGACGCCATAAAAGGTGAGACTGAATACGCGTGCACCGATGAGGATGAAGAGCACAAAGGTGGTCAACTTTGCCGTGCCGTCCAGCGCTTGTTTGAGATTGGTAAAACTCAGCCGTCGGCGGGCGAGCGCCATCAATAGCGCGCCGCTCGCGCCCATGGCACCGCCTTCGGTCGGCGTTGCCACACCCAGAAAAATGGTGCCGAGCACCAAAAAAATCAGCGCCAGCGGCGGCACCAACACAAACGTGACTTTTTCGGCCATCGCCGAGAGCAGGTTGAGTTTGAACGCGCGATTGGTGAATGCCGCAACGAAGGCGACCGTGACCGCGAGCGCGGTTGCCAGCACGATGCGCTCATCGAGTGGGCGGGGGATGTCGGCGCGGGTCGCTGTTTGGTCATAGGCCAGCGCGGCCATGGTCGCGACGGAAAATAGTACCAGCAGCGACTGCATGCCGGTGTTCCCCGATGGCTCGCGCAACATGCGCGCCTCGGGTGGTAGTGCAGGCACCCAGTGCGGTTTGACCACGGCCAGCACGCCGATGAACAACGCATAAAGCCCGGCCAACGCGAGTCCCGGCAAAATGGCACCCGCGTACATATCGCCGACCGAGACGCGCAGTTGATCGGCCATCACGATAAGCACCAGCGACGGCGGGATGATCTGCGCCAGCGTGCCAGACGCGGCGATGACGCCGGACGCGATGCGGCGGTCGTAGCCGTAGCGTAACATGATCGGCAGCGCAATCAGTCCCATGGCAATGACGGATGCGGCGACGATTCCCGTAGTCGCGGCGAGCAAGGCGCCAACAAAAATCACCGCAAAGGCGAGGCCACCGCGCACGCCACCGAATAATTGGCCAATGGTGTCGAGCAAATCTTCGGCCATGCCGGAGCGCTCCAAGACCAGACCCATCAGCGTGAAGAACGGTACCGCGAGCAGGCTGTCGTTGGACATCACGCCCCACAGCCGGTCGGGCAGCGCTTGCAACAGCGACGGATGCAGCAAATCAAGCTGCATGCCGAGCAGGGCGAAGATGATGCCGTTCGCCGCGAGCGCGAAGGCGACCGGATAGCCCAGCAACATGAACACCACCAAGCTCGCAAACATCAGTGGCGCGATGTGATGAATCAGGAACGCGGTCATGACGGCGCAGAACCTTGGCTAGGCGGTGGTGCCAGATTCATCGCCGCTGGGGAGGCGATAAGCGTGTCCGGCAACGCGCCGCGCAAAATGGCGATGCGCTTGATGAGCTCTGAGACGCCCTGCAGCGCCAGTAGCGCAAAACCCACCGGCACCAGCAAGCGCGCCCACCACAGCGGCAGGCCACCGGTGTTGGACGAGACTTCGCCGCTGCGAAAGGCATCAACGAATACGGGCCACGACAACAGCATCAACAGCACGGCCATCGGCAGCAGAAAAAACAGCGTGCCGAAAATGTCGATTTTCAGTTGCGTTCGCCGGGAAAATCGCAGGTAGACGATGTCGATGCGCACGTGCTGTTGATGCAGCAGCGTGTAGCCCGCGCAGAGCAAAAACACGGCGGCGACCAGATACCACTGCAGCTCGAGCCACGCGTTGGAACTCAGGTTGAAGGCGTAGCGCATCACGGCATTGCCCGCACTGACCAGCACGGCAAGCAACACCAGCCATGCCGCCGCGCGGCCGATGTGTCCGTTGAGTCGGTCAATCGCGTTCGAAATCGCCAGCCAGCGCCGCATCTGTTCTTGTTCCTCGCCCGTATGCCGTTTGCTGCTGCATTCTGGCATAGCAGTGTCGGGGTCGGGCGACGCTATTCCTACACCAGATGTCGTAACCAGTAACAACTTTGGTCAATGGTTTGGTCCGCGGCGTAAGCTAGACTGTCGTTGCAGTGAAGACCGAATAACAATTTGCCGCAGGATTATTGGCTTCAGGTTGGGGAGACGCAGGATGGGGAAAAATGTTATGCCGTGCTCGATGGCGACACTGAAGCGATGGACCTGCGCTGCCTTGCTTATCCTCGGCAACATGGCTGCCGCGCATGCGCAAACGGGCGATGGTGTCGCTGGACAGGAGTTGTACAACGATTTTTGCGTCGCTTGTCATGGCAACCCGAGAACAGATGCGAGGTCAAGCAAGGGCGTCACGGTCGCTGCGCTAAACAATGCGCTCGCGAGCGTTAATCTGATGATGGGTCTGAGCAGTGCTCTGTCGCAGACCGACGTCTGCAACATCGCGACCTACATCGCCGACCAGATGAACGCTGCGCCGCCGTCTTGTGGCATCAGCGTGACCAAGAACGACATCATTCTGCGTTCGTCGGCGACGCCGCCGCAAATGTCGGTGGGTCGGTTGGTGAATAACGTATTTCAATTCAACAATATCAGCGACCCTGGTGCCGCCTATCGCGTGGTGGCCACGGGCGACTTCAATCGCAGCGGTACGCCCGACCTCGTGATACTTAATGTGACGCAGGGTGACCGTGGCGATGTTCGCTCGTGGAACGAATTTAATTCGAATAACGATTTCCTTTGGCGACAGGTGAGGACGGTTTGGGATGTGCAGGCGGTCGGTGATCTCGACGGCGACGGCGTGGATGATTTGGTGTGGCGCTACGTTGTCGTTGATTCTCCGGATACTGGCGTCTCGTTTGTCTGGTTTGGCAGCGGGGTTTTCCCTGGCACCGAGAGCGCTCCGGTCGTTGCGCTGCCACGCAAACGCGGTGGTGCGCCGCTCGACTGGTTGCTGCTTGGCGCACTCGACATCAATAACGACGGCATGGCAGACATGTTGTACCTGAGTCCACAAGGACAGTTTCGCGCGTTGATGGCGACGCAACCGCGTACCTGCGCCAACCTTGCCAGCGGCACGATTCCGAGCGGCTTTGCGCCGCTGAAATTTGCCCGATTTCGCGGCGGCCAGAGTGCAGAAGTGCTGGTACGTAATGCGACCACCGGGGCCAACCAACTGCTGTCATTAAATGCGACCGGATTGGCGCTGCCGCCGTTCATTGGCAACCCCGACGATCGAACCGTCGCCTGCACCCCCAGCTCGCTGACGATTCCGATGACCATCATTTCGCTGCCTGCGGAACCGACATTGACCTTTTTTGCCGCCACTGATCTGAATAACGACGGCACAACCGACATTGTCTGGAAACGCCCCAACGGTGTGTTGACCGTCTGGCTGCTCAGCCCGAGCGGTGGCTTGCTCGGTAACGCGATTGTCGACGCGGGCCAGGCTCCCGCCGGGTTCAGCGTGTTTCACAACGGCTTTCCGTTGCCTTAATCATCGCCTCCGCTAGAATCGACCTATCCAGGCATCACCCAGCCACCATACGACCAAGGCGCTCTGCCCATGAAAAATCACCGCAAATTCTGCATCGTGCTGCTGTCGATGATGCTCATCGGCTGTGCCAACGTTTCGCCGACCCAACGCGGCACGCTCGCCAAACCAGAGATGCAACTCGATTTCGACCGTGCCGCAAGCGCCATTACCGCGCACACCTATGCCAGCAAAGAAGCCGCATCCGGTGGCAAGGCGGTCGGCGGCGGCGGCTGTGGTTGCACCTAGAAAAATTATGTAAAACACAAGGTAGGGCGCGCGTTTCAGAGCATTTATGCCTGAAAAGGCGCATGGATAAAGGACTTTCGTTTTGAGTGAATCTCGCGAACACCCGCTTGCCTCGCTCGTCGCCGCCGCCATGGCGCTGCCGATTGTCGCCATTCCGGTGGTGGTGAAGGCGCAGGAAACCAGCCTGATGCCTGTGGGCGCGACGGCTGGGGTTCGATCGCTCTGGTATCGCGAGGACAACAACCGCATTAAGGTGACGGAGCCGGTCGCGTGGCTGAAAACGCCGGTCGGCGAAAAATGGGATCTGGCGGCAAGCGCGACGGTCGATATGGTGAGCGGTGCGTCACCGATCATGGTGTCCAACGCCAATGGCAGACCGGCGCAGATTTACACCGGCGCCTCGATTTTCGATCGGCGCAAAGCCTACGACGCGAGTGTCACGCGGAAGTGGGGTGAACTGAACGAGAACACGTTCGGTGTTTCGTTCGCGCGTTCGGACGAGAAGGACTACAAATCCAAAGCCTATGGTGTCAACACGACGTTCGATTTCAATGAGCGCAACACCACGCTCGCCCTCGGTGTGGGCGGTCGCCATGATCAAGTCAGGTCGGTGTCCGATCCGACGCTCGACGAGGCGCGCGACGCGCGCGAGTTTTTGGTCGGTGTCACGCAGCTCATCGATAGGCGCACGCTGGTGCAATCAAACCTCACCTACACGCGCATGACGGGCTATCTGAGTGACCCGTACAAGTTAACCTTTTCGCTCTACCGCGACGCTCGCTCGCCGCGCGCGGTGCTGGCCAAGGATGTTCGGCCCGACACGCGCAGCCAAGTTGCGTGGCTGACGCGCGGCAAACGCGCATTGCCCGAGCTCGGTGCAGTGGTGGCCGCCGAGTATCGTTTTTATCGCGATGACTGGGGCATCCGTGCGCACACGCTGGCCGGCAGTTGGCTGCAAACGTTGAGTGACACTTGGCAAGTCGAGGCCGGGATGCGTTATTACTCGCAGTCGCAGGCAGAGTTTTATCGCAGTGAAATTACGCAGCGGCCAGTGCCGACCTTCACCTCAAGCGACCAGCGGTTAGCGGCCTTCGGTGCGCGAGAGCCATCGATCAAGGTGATTGTGAAACTCACCGAACAACTCGTCATGGATATCAGCTATGCGCGCTACTTGCAGCGTGGTAGC
>JBCKPM010000038.1:0-16020 GCA_038901675.1 Usitatibacteraceae bacterium
CGCCGCCGAGGCTGCCAGACCTTCTTGAAATGGCGCGCATCTGTCAGGTGAATCGCACTCGCCCTTTTCACGATTGCGCTCCTTTTTGCGCGAGATTCGCCTCGAACGCATCGAGTTCCCCCCGAAGATCTAAATCCCGATTGGTTTTTGCCACTCTTGCGTCAAATGCAGCGGTTGCCGGAACATCTTCGTCAGACAAATAGCACGAAAATCCATGCATCCACGTTGAAAGCGGGAGGTCATACAAGCCGCACTCATGTCGCTCTTCACAAGCTGCACGCAAGTAATGCAGCGGGTCGTTTTGCACCTCAAGAATCGCGCTCAGGGGACTAGTCGGCATGTCCTCAGTACTTCGGACTTGTGCCACGTACTTGGGCAAGTCAAGAGAAGTCAGCAAGGCATCCGATGAGCGCAGAAGAGCCACGACATAGTTCAGAAACGCGTTGCGCACTAGGTTGTGTTCCGCGACCACTTTGCGCAACTTGTCGGCAGTCTCATGCCGAAGCGAAATACTTACACCTACAAGGTTCTCTGTCTTTCTTTCACCCATCTCCGTCAGTTGGCGGGAAACGTATTGATGTGCCGCCTTGGACTGGCGCTTGCCAGCAAGATCCGCAGTAAGATGCGGGATTTCACGTTCAAGGATCTGATCGAGGAAAGCATCCCGCCGCAACAAAGCCCTCTCCATTTGCCTATTGAAGTCCGCGTACATTGGTGCAAAGAACGACGCGGTGATTTTGGTCAACCCAGAATTACCCTTGGCGTAAGCCATGTTTGTTCCTTTCATCTCTTGGTGATATCGATGAAAGATTACCTCCTAGGGGAATAACTCTGTAAAGAATTTTCCTTAAGGATTTTAGGAATATTAACTATTCCTTTTTAATACAAACAGTTAACAGTGACTACTCAATCAGTTTTGTTAAGATGCCCCAAGAGATCGCTCTCCCGGGGCACGTTAGCCGCTAGCTTTTTGTCGTGATTCGAACTTCTTCCCTGCCTTTCGCTCTGTTGGCCTCTAGACGCAGTAGCTTAGTGCACCGTCCTGCGATTGACGCGTTTCAATATTTGCCATGAAGTGACTCCAGAGGAGCCTTGGACTTGTTGCACCCAAGGCGCAATGCATGAAAAATCTGGAGCCAGAAAAAACAAAACCCTAGATAACTGAAATCGTCTGGGGTTAATAAGATACTCAACAGGCCGCAGACGATAATTTAGCTTCGTAACTAAGTTGTCTGCGAGCCACGCGCCGGTGGGAATTACCCACCAGTGTCCCTTCAACCTCGGCGATTGGCCGGTGTCATGCCGCCCACAGCCCTTGCTCTGCGAATGACAACGACGCCCCCGGCGCGACGATAAAGTGATCGAGCACCCTGACATCTACCAGCGCCAACGCATCGCCGAGCGTCTTGGTGAGCAATCGATCTGCGTGGCTGGGTGAGGCCTCACCGGACGGATGATTGTGCGCAAGTATCACCGCGGCGGCATTATGAGCAAGCGCTCGCTTGACGATTTCACGTGGATAAACAGAGGTCTGCGTGAGGGTCCCGCGGAACAGCTCATCGACGGCGATGACCCGATTCTGGGCCGTGAGGAACACGACGACGAACACTTCGTGCGGCAAGCGTGCCAGTGTCATGCGCAAATAGTCGCGCACCGCTTGCGGATTTGACAGCGCGTCGGTGAGCTTGATCTGCTCGCCGAGCGCGCGCTTGGCCATCTCGAGTACCGCCTGAAACTGCACATACTTGGCTTCCCCTATGCCGTGTACAGCAGTGAGCTGTTCGCGGGAAGCGCCAAACAGGCCGTTGAGCGAGCCAAAACTTGTGACCAGTTCGCGAGCCAGATCGACGGCACTCTTGCCCTTGACGCCGACGCGTAAAAAAATCGCCAGCAGTTCTGCATCCGATAACGCCGCCGCGCCATGCGCCAGTAATCGCTCGCGCGGTCTTTCGGCCAGTGGCCAACTTGTAATGGACATTTGGTGGCTCCCCTGAACCGCTCTAGTAGAATTCGTCCATGTCCAACGCGCCAACCAATCGTTTTGCCGACCCGCGCACCAATGTGCAGCGACCTGCGCACGTGCTGCTCGGCGTCACCGGTGGCGTCGCGGCGTACAAGATAGCGGAGTTGGTACGCTTGCTGACCAAGGCCGGCGTGCGCACAACGGTGGTGATGACCGAAGCCGCGCAGCGATTCGTCACGCCGGTGACGTTGCAAGCGCTGTCCGGGAGCAAGGTGTTCACCGACCTGTGGGACGCTGACGTTCCCAACAACATGGCGCACATCGAACTTAGCCGTAACGCCGATCTCATTTTGATCGCGCCCGCAACGGCCGACTTCATGGCCAAGGTCGCGCAGGGGCTCGCCGATGATTTGCTGTCGACGCTGTGCTTGGCCAGAAATGCGACGAGCTGCCAACTATTGATGGCACCGGCCATGAATCGCGAAATGTGGGAGCACCCCGCGACCCAACGCAATGTGACCCAACTGCTGGCCGATGGCGTCACCCTGTTCGGACCCGCATCCGGCGATCAGGCCTGCGGCGAAACGGGGATGGGGCGCATGCAAGAAGCGGCTGAACTGTTTGCCCTGACCATGCAGCGTTTGGCACCAGAATTGCAAACACCAGTATCCACACGGCGTTCGGGGCCTTTTGCCGGGAAAAAGGCCGTGGTTACTGCCGGTCCGACTTTTGAAGCCATCGACCCGGTGCGCGGTATCACCAACGCCAGTTCCGGGCAGATGGGCTACGCCATCGCCGCAGCCCTGCGCGACGCCGGTGCGGACGTGACGTTAATTTCAGGATCAACCCAAATCACGCCGCCAGCCGGGATTAGGGTGATCAATATCACGTCGGCTTCGCAGATGTTAGACGCCGTTGAGTGCAATATCGGCGGTGTTGACCTATTTTTTGCCGTCGCCGCCGTCGCCGACTACACCCCAACGGCGCCGAGCCGCCAGAAAATGCAGAAATCTGACGCCGAATTCCAGATTTCGCTCACACCGACCGTCGATATTCTGGCCCGCGTGGCGAGCCGTGCTGACGCGCCGTTTTGCGTGGGGTTTGCGGCCGAGAGCGACAATATCGTCGAAAATGCTTCTAAAAAGCGACTCAAGAAGCGAATTCACATGATTGTCGCCAATCACGCTCCGACGGCGATCGGCGCCATTGATAACGAAATCACAATCATCGACGACGACGGCGTCCAACCGATTTCGCGCAGATCCAAAACGGAAATCGCGAAATTAATCGTCTCGCATGCCGAACAGCTGTTCGCCCGCCAGCCCCGTGCCGGTGATCTCTCGCGCCCGGTAACCGGTCGCGTCGCCCAACTCAATCCAAAACCTCATGCCGCTTCCAAAGGTTGACCTTCGCATTCTCGACGCCAGACTTGCGGCACAACTGCCCGAATATGCAACCCCCGGATCGGCCGGTCTCGATATTCGCGCCTGCATTGATGCGCCCGTTACCTTGCAGCCGGGCGACACCTCGCTGGTGCCTTCGGGCATGGCCATCCATATCGGCGACGCCGGCTATGCGGCGCTCATCCTGCCGCGATCCGGCCTGGGGCATAAGCATGGCATTGTGCTCGGCAACTTAGTGGGACTGATCGATTCGGACTATCAGGGCCAAATATTCGTCTCGGTGTGGAATCGTGGGCACCATGCATTCACCATTCAGCCGATGGAGCGCATCGCACAATTGATCATCGTGCCGGTGGCACAAGTTGAACTGAATGTGGTGTCGGCGTTCGCCGCCTCAGCGCGCGGCGATGGCGGATTCGGCAGCACCGGAAAAAAATAACGCGTCGCCGAATTCGCGTCGCGCGGCGTTAGAACTCTTATTGTTTTGTCACCCTGAGCCTGCCTTGATGATCTCGCCCCAACGACTGCGTGTTCCCGCTTTTCTGCTCAGCATCGCGACCGCGATGTTGATGCCGGTCGCGCATGCACAGGTTCAGCTGATCGATAGCAAACCGCAAACCGGGTTGCCCAAAATCACACTGACGGTCACCGGACAAACCATTTCGGCCGACGTCGCGGCAACCGACGAAACGCGTCAGAAGGGATTGATGTTTCGCTCGAAGATGGGCAACAACGAAGGCATGTTGTTCGTGTTTCCGCAAGTCGGCTATCACGCCATGTGGATGCGCAACACACTGATTAACCTGTCGGTTGCCTACCTCGACGAGGGCGGCAAGATTGTGTCGATCCACGAAATGGAAGCGTTCAACGAAACGAGCCATCAAGCACTGGGGCCGGTGCGCTATGCGCTGGAGATGAACGCGACTTGGTTTTCGCGACACAACGTAGTGCCGGGCGATGTCATCCAGGGCTTGGGCAAGGCACCGAAACCAAAGTAGTGGGCACCTCTAAAAATTCACTGAAGCCGCGCTGGCGGCGTTGCAAAGCCGCTCAAAATGCTCATGTACTACGTGTACACTGCGCTTTTTCGCGACTTTGCGCCTCGCCTAGAGGCGCCTACTTTTGGTGCCATCATCGGCTTGATTGAATTTTTAGAGGTGCCCTAGTGCCGCGCTGCGCTACTGCCATTCACGCCAGCCGCACAGCAGCGGAAAATACAATCCAAGTTTGATCGGCACCTGCGCGTCCTCATTTGACAACGCCCCTACCAGCTGTTTGTAAGTCTCGAGTTGGGCGTGGTAGCGCTGCTGCTCGCTGTCGAGAAATGCCTCGATATTGGCTCCCTCGTGGCTGCCGGTCTTGAAGTCGATAATCCAGCGCACGCCGTCGTCATCGATAAAGGTTCGGTCGATTGCGACACTCATCGGCGCATCGCGCACCATGCCCGTCAAGCGCCACTCGCAGCGTGCTGCGCGGTGCGACTGCAAAATCCAGCGACCGCGCGCATCAATCAGTGTTTGCGTCAACGCCCGACTGATGCGCGCGATGGCATCGCCTCGGCGATCCGCTGCCACGCCGCGCCGCAACAACTCGCGTTCAAACAGCGGGCTAGCGGCCGCTACTCGCGCGGCATCCCATTGCGCAACCCCGTCCTCGGCAATGCGTTGCAGCAGCGCGTGGACGATGGTGCCGACGTGGCGGGCCGTGTCGCTGGCCCAGTCAAAATCCACCGCGAGGTCCTGCAGTGCTGCGTCCGTTGGCATGCGCCAGAGGCCCCACTCGACGGCTGACGGCAACAGCGGTTGTCGAATCTTCGCGGTCAGTCGACGTGCTGGTGATCCGTGCGGCACGGGGCGACCTTGGTGGCGATCATGGCGCGGGTCTGGCGCACGGTCCAGGCGCACTTCACTAGATAACGGCAGCACCACGGCGCGCTGTGCATCGGCCTCGACGGCTGGCCACAGTGAGGCTAGTAAGCTGCCCGCACGCGGCGGCACGATGGTGGCTTCCAAACCGTTTGGCTTGACCGAAACAGCAGCGAACAGATGCAAATTTCGCGCCGCACGTGTAGCCGCCACGTACAGCAACCGCACCTCTTCATGTTGCTGCTTGGCGCGTTCGAGCGCACTGATATAGCGATAAATGTCGTCTTCATCTTCGCGACCGGTTTCGCGAATCGGCGCCAACAGCAATTCCCGTTCTCCAGTTTGCGGATTGGGTTGTTCGGTCCACACCATGAGTCGCTTGTCGTCATTACGCGGGAATCGCGCCAGTCCCGGCACAATCACGGTGTCGAATTCAAGCCCCTTGGCCTTGTGGATGGTCATGATCTGCACCATCGCCGCTGTTTGCGCCGATGCTGTGAGGTTGCCGGAAAACAATCGCTGCATGCGCATTTCCAGCAAGCTCAGGTCGCCGATTTGACCGCCAGTCGCCTGTGCCTTCGTTTCAACGTCGAGCAAATCCAGGAACGTCTGCGCGTCGGCCAATTGGTTAGCGTCGCTTAAACACGCCGGCCCGGCAAGCGCCAGCCAAGTCTGCTCAACCGCATCGCGCAGCGGCAAACGGCGACGGCGAGCGAGCGTCGCGGACATCACCTCGCGAAAATGCATCACGCGCGCCGCACCATCGTCACTCAGGACGCTTACGCGCATATCGTCGCGGATCATCTCCCAGATGGTTCGCGCATCCGCTGTCAGGCTGCCCTGCTGCGGTTCGGCACCATTGACCAGTGCGGCGAGGTCGTTCAGTGTCAGCCCGCACCACGGCGCACGCAACACCGCAAGCCAGGCAATTCGATCGGACAAATGCAGCAGCGCGCGTGTCAATGCCAGCAAGTCCTGTACCACGGGCCGTTCCTTGAGCGGATCGATATCGACGGCCTGATACGCGATCCCCGCCGTCTTTAGTGCCGGCACAATCGCACTGATGTGGCTGCGGTTACGAATCAGAATCGCAATCGATTGTTCAGGCGCGACCGATTGCGCTTGGCGAATGATGGACACAATCTGCGCCGCTTCGTCCTCGGACGCGTCGGTCGCATCGAGCTGGTTCGCGCCAAGCGGTCGCACCTGCCAGTGCAACTTCACCTCGGTCGCGCCGTCGTCGCGTGCCTCTGGCGCCAGATACGCTTCGCACGCCGCATACGGCACCACCGCCGCGCTTGCAACGTCAGCGCGCGGCATCAACTGCCCGAATGTCTGATTCACCCATTCGACGATTGCAGGCGTCGAGCGAAAGTTGACACGCAGCGTCAACGGTTCCAGCAAGACATTACCGATGCCAAATTGCGCCGCACGCAAAAACAACCCGACCTCGGCTTCACGAAAACGGTAAATCGACTGCATCGGATCGCCAACGACAAACAAGGTTCTGCCGTCGTCCGGGCTCCAGCCGCGCGTGAGTTTTTCGAGCAACTCAAACTGTGCGAACGAGGTGTCCTGAAACTCGTCGACCAGCAGGTGCCGCACACGATAGTCGAGTGACAGCGCCAGATCAGTGGGTGCGTCCTCATCGCCAAGGGCGCGCGACGCGGCCTGCGCGATTTCGCTGAAATCACATTGACCCGCAGCGCCGAACGCCTCCCACAGCAATGCCGTCGCGCGCGGCAGCAGGCGCACAATTGCGCCCAGCACGTGCCACTGCGCCTCGCTGTAGCAAGGCGGCGGCAGCGTACGCAACGCCAACAACGCCGCCACCAGCGTGTCAGCCCACGCAGGCTCAGCGCTCAGATCATCAATCAGCGCCACCAAACGCGTTTTCATTTGCCCCAGCGCCGCCTTTTCCTGCTTGTCGGTGCTGGTCGGAAAGCCTAGCTTTTTGTTGATGCCATTGGCTTTGCGCCAAGTGCCGTCCTTGGTCAGCAGCAGTTCGACGACCGCCAGCCAGCTTGGCAAACTTGCGACGTCGGCATCGGGAAACGTCGGCATGTCAGCACATCTTGAAAGTGCCCTATCCGCGCCCTCTTTGAGCAAGTTTTGCCCCGAAAAGCGCACCAGCGCTAGTGTTTCTGATTCACACTCTGGCGCAAACAGCGTCGCGATGGTTGTCACGGCGCGTGCGCGCACGCTTGCTAGCGCGGACTCCAGCGCTGCCCGTTGGTCCATGCCACGCAATTTACGCAGCCAATGATCGCGTGATGCCAACATGTCAGCCAGCAACCCTTCAACCAGGTCAAGGTTGTTGTCCAAATGCGCTAGCAACGTGGCGATGTCGTCCGCAATCTGCATGGCGCTTTCGTCGTCCGTCGCGTCGTTGACCTGCGCCAGCAAGCGTCGCGCCGCGTCGTGGTACAGCACCGTCGCGTCTTCCAGGCTCTCAGGCTGCGCGCCAAAACGTGACGTCATCGCCATCTGTCGCGTGAGTGATGCATTCAACGCGTCAATTGTCTGCATCCTTAAGCGCTGGCTGCAAGACGTCAGCGCCCAACCGCGTAGCGCATCGCGCGCCAGAACTTTGCCTGCCAAGGTCAGCGTCAGTGCATCCACGCCCTCGCCCGTGCCGCCCGCCGCCGCGAGCGCCGCCTGCACCCGCGCGCGCATTTCCGATGCCGCCTTGCGGGTGAACGTAATCGCGATGACTTCTTCCGGCTCGTCGGCACACGCCAACAGCGCGAGATAGCGCTGAATGAGTAGTCGCGTCTTGCCCGAACCGGCCGGTGCACGAACGATAAACGAGGTCGACACATCGAGTGCACGAGTGCGCTCGACGTTGTCAGCAACGTCGTCCGTGCTACGCATCGCTACCCTCATCGAGACCGGCATCGACACTAGGTTTGTCGTCGTCGCTGGCGAGGGCTTGTCCAGACCACTCCGCGATGCGACAGACTGCATGCAAGTCGCACTGTTTGCACGTCTTCGCACCGTGCTTGGGGTCAATCGTTGCCTCGCCTTGTGCAAATTGAACGGCGAGATCATCGAGCGTGCGTTCCCAATGTTGCACCAACACGTCCCACGACGGGTACGCCGCAGCCGCAACACCTGGCCGGTCTTCGATCGGGGTGACGCCCGGCAGCACATCGTGTGCCGCCGAGACGCCCTCAAAACCGAAATTCTTGCCGCGTTTGAGTCGCGCGAAAGCAAGCACTGACACGTGTTCTGTGGACGTGCGGCAGTACATCGGCAGTTGCGGCTCGTCCGGGCGCTCGCCGAGCCAACTGCTCGCCATCGCGTTGCCGGTCTTGTAGTCAATCAAGGCCTGTGTGCCATCCACCAGTCGGTCACGCCGATCGAGTCGGAGTGACATTGCCAGCGGACCGAGTTGCACCTGCACACTCTGCTCACAAGCCTCAACCGTGAACGGCTGACGCGAGCGCTCGATCACCAGCCAATCGGTCGCCAAGCGACAAAGACGATCGTGTTCGAGCGTTGCAAAGCGGCCGACCAGATGTTCTTGGCCAGCCTGTCGCGCCTCGATGATGGCATCGTGCACACAATCACGCACCAGCTTCGTCATTTCGTCAGCCGACATTGCGAGCAGCGTCGCGTGTGCACCGATGCTTGTCCATACGAGTGCCATCACTCGGTGCACCAACGTGCCGCGTTCGGCAGCGTCGAAGCTGGCACCGGGTCGCTCCAATGGCGTGGCGGCCAATCGGTGCCGCGCAAAGGCGCGAAACGGACACGCGGCCTGATCGCGAATCAAGCTCGCGCCGCCATACACCCGCGTCGGCGCTGGTAGCGCCGTCAACGGTTGATCCGGAATGTCGTCTCGCGCTGCGGTCGGCGCGCTGCCGTTTTCCGCCTGCAACGCCTCGGCATAACGTGGCGAGATCGTTAACGCAAATTCGTCGGCGGGCAAGTCGCGAATAAAGGCGCTTGCACGACGCGCTTGGTCACCGCGACGGCCGTCGCCCTCGTGTCGTGCGTGACTGAACACGACCCGCGCCGCAGCGCGCCGCCAACCAATGGTAATTCGTTGATCGAGCGCGAGCGAGGTTGCCGCCGATGATTCAGGCACGCCCGCGCGGCGCTGCAACGAGATTGGAATAAAAGGATTGGGCTGCACAGCGAGCGGCCATGCGTCCTCACTCAAGCCGGTCACCCACAGTCGATCAAATGCTTGTCCGGCCGACTCGAGTATGCCCAGAATTTGAATCGGCGGCTCACGCTCGCCGCCGCTCTCAGGCTGAAAAACCGTGTCCTGCAATACGCGCCGCAAATAGGCGAGTGCCTCGTCCGCGCGCAGCCCAGATTGCACGACTTGCAATGTGGCAAGACTTTGCAGCGCTGCCCGAAACTTGGCCACGACCTGATAGTCGATCGAGTCGAGTGCGCGCTCACCGGGGAAGCCCCATGCCGCCAGCAACGCACTGAAATGCTGCATCCACTGCGCAGCATCCGGCGGCGTTGGGCGTGCAGCGGATTTGCCGCGCGCGCTGGTCGCGGCGAGACTCGTCGCGGCGGCCTCGTTCATGCTCGCGACGTTGTCGATCAATTTGCAAAACAAACTGGCCGCATTGCGCGCATGCAGCAACGCTCGCGAGTGGGTCAGCTTCAGTTTTTTCTGCAACCCAAGGAGCGTGATCCCTGAACCGGCGGTTTTGCGCAATACGGCATCCAGCGCCGCACGCGGTGCCAGCTCTTGCTCCGCACCGGCGATGAACGGCGAGCCCAACAAACGACTGACCGTCAGAAACGACACCTCGCGCTGGAGTGAAAACTCAATCAACGAAACCGCATCGTTGACCAGCGCGTAATCGATGAGTGGCACACCGAGCGAGATGTTGAATAGCGCCGCCGTCGTCTGATCCGCCGTCGTCTGATCCGCCGTCGATGCAAGATGCGCGCGCGCCATCGGATCGAGGGCGTCAACGAAAACGCGCTCGATCTGTGAGCGCTTTTCGCGCAGAGATGGCACCACGACGCCGATGCGCAGGGCGGGATCGCGTTGGATGCATTCGCGCGCCCACGCCGCACAGGCGCGAAACTCGTGCAGGTCGCTGGCGAATTCGTGGCGCACCAGGCGAGTGCCATCTGTCACCTCATGCGCAGCCAGCGTGTCTAACGCGACACCGAGACCGCCAAGCGTACGCAAAAATTGCTGTTGTTGCGGCGGCACAATTTCGAAGCCAGCAGCCAGAATATGACGCGGCAACTGTGGCAGAAACGCCGACTGTTCGGTAAGCATCTGGGTCAATGCGTCAGGCAGCAACGCTGTGTCGACCAAATTTCGTTCGCGCAAGATCTGTTGATAACGCCGCGCCCAACCAACGAACGCCTCTGCGTCCTCGTGAAGCGGATAGTTTCTCAGTGCTGGCATCAGTTGCCAGGCGTGCGCAAGCTGCCATGCCGAGAGCGCCTGACGTGCTGCGGCCGGCACGAACAACAACAACTGGCTCGCGTCTGACTTGCGAATCACCTGTTCCCACAACAACTGACTTTGCGACGGGTCAATCAGTTGCGATGGACTCGCCCGTTCGTCGTGCAGCACCAGCGCGCGATAGGTGCGCTCAACAAAGGTTGAAAACGGCAGGATGTCAGGCGTGGCCCACACGCGGCGACCGGCGTGCTGCTGCGCTAAATTGTATTCGCGCGCCAACGCCGCAGCGAGGCGTCGATTCGGCGTAATCACTGTCGTATGCTCGACGTCTACACCGAGCAGCGTCGCAATTCGCGGGGAAATAGATTCAGCCGAGGGCATGTTAGCGAATGCAGTGCGAACCCGATGGAACAATTTGTTGAACGGCGCGAACGGCCGGTGCAAATTCGACAACGACGCGCGGATTTGCTGCTGTCCCGCTAGGGCTCACGATCCGGCACCCGAGCGGATTACTTCTCGATCAAATGCGTCTTGTCCTTGACCTTCGCCCACTCATCCGCATCGGGCGGCGCGGGCTTGCGTTGAATAATCGGCTTCCAACCCTTCGTCAGTTCTGCATTCAAACTAATATACGATTGCTGCTCGGTGGGCACATCGTCCTCGGCAAAGATGGCCTCGACCGGACATTCGGCGACACACAGCGTGCAATCGATGCATTCGTCCGGATCAATGACCAGCATATTTGGCCCCTCGCGGAAGCAATCGACCGGGCACACATCGACACAGTCAGTGTATTTGCACTTGATACAGGATTCAGTAACGACGTAGGTCATGATGCGTGTTTGAGGGATGTCACCGCAGCTGTGTTCGTGGCACGTCGCCCGCAGTTTACACGCGCTAGACGGCGTGTTTGGGTTGCCGACAATGATAACAGAGCGCGCATGCGATGACGCATCGGAACGATGTGGTGGGCGGGTAGAATCCACCCATGCGTGGCATAATCGCGCCTTTCAAGACCAGCGGGCAGAAGTCGGCTGGCATCACAGATTGCGAGGATTTCATGAGTACTGCCATCGTCCATGTAAGCGACACAACGTTCGACGCCGAGGTGTTGCAAAGCACGACTCCCGTGCTGGTTGACTACTGGGCTGAATGGTGCGGGCCGTGCAAGATGATCGCCCCTATCCTCGAGGATCTGGCGAATGATTACGCCGGCAAGTTGAAGATCGCCAAGCTCAACATCGATGAAAATCCGGCAACGCCACCCAAATACGGGATTCGCGGTATTCCGACGCTGATGCTGTTCAAGAACGGCAACGTTGAGGCAACCAAGGTCGGCGCCTTGTCCAAGACCCAACTGTCCGCATTCATCGACGCTAACCTCTAGCGTCGGATTAGGGGCCAGCAAACACGATGCAGCGGCGAGTTTGGCGCCAGCACTCCGATGTAGCGATGCCGATGGCGGCGCGGCGGCGGGATTAGTGCTGCCAGCCCTTCGACAAGCTCAGGATGATCGGATCGAGCAGTTGCATCGGGGTCAGCAGCAGATTCACGCCGCCGCCCGGGCCGGGTTTCACGCTCTCATAGACCAGATGCTCGGGATCGATCTCGCGCAGCCGTTCCAGTGCGAAGGCTGGCCGAGCACAGTACCTCAGCAGACGTTCCAAACCTTTACGGTCGTCTGCCACGATGCACACCCCTGGCCCGACCGAGAAGCCGCCGCCGTGTTCCCAAGCGGCCATGGTCTGCGCGTCTTCCGGTGCCAGCAGGCAGCACAGCTCGACCGCTCGCAGCAGTCTCCGGCGCACGGCGGCCTGGACTTCTCCGATTGCCGTTGCATCCAGTCCGCTGGCTGGGTGAAAGGCTACGCCTCCCTCCGCATCGGCATCAAACACACCATCGACGACGACGCAGTGATAGTGGAGATGGGTGTTGAGCAACGCGCCAAAGCGATGGATGAAGACCACAGCGCCGAGGCGGGACGCTGCACTGGCACCCGGGCTGCATTGCCGCACAACCCGCTCGATGGCGGAGAGGAAGATGTGCAGTGCGACATTCTGCACCGCCGGGTCGTGCTCCAGGTGATAGCGCAGGCGCTTGGGCACCAAGAGCACCCACTGCCGTACCGGCAAATGTGGGATGACGTGGTCGACCAGATGTGCCGCCGTTTCGACCATGCGCCGGGTAGTGCAGGACGGGCATACGCCGCGGCACTTGCAGGGTCCACACAATCATTTGAGAAATTCGCTAACACTCTGACGATCCAATTTCTCATGGTGAGACTGGTTACCATAGCTTTTCAAGCAATCATAACAAGCCTTTTCACACGTGCACTTTTCACAAAGCCCCCGGGCTTCTTTCATTACTTTTTCCCAGTTATCGAAGCCCTCTTTGACAAACCCTGCACCACCGGGGGTGTGGTCATAGAGGATGATCTCGGAACCCGTTCTATCGTTTTTAGTGGCCAACCATCGCCATGACACGCCAATATCGGATGGCTCTATATCCAAAGCAAAACACAATCCCCTTTGCAGCGCAAAAGCCAGTGATTCAATAGAAGAAGGTGCGATGGTCGGACGCGCCACAAGGCAGAAACTCTGAAACTGGTGGCCGTATGCGAGTGGCTTCGTCCATGGCGGCACATTTTTACATTCCATGGTTCCCGAGAAAGCCCGGAGTCTCTTGTGCTTCTTTCCGACTTTGTACCCACGAAGCGGTTCACTGCATCCACACTCTGGGCAAAGCATAAATCCTCTGTTTTCCGGCCCTAAGTTGTAGCGGAATAATGCGCCAGATTCTTTTAACGCCACACGGAACAAGCCAAAGTCCTGAAAGTTCTCTTCATCGACGTGATCAATAAAATGTGTAAGTGTCTGCCGCTGACGAATTAACGTGCTTCGCCGGAATCTTGCTGTACCCTTTTTCTCCTCTACGCGCACGCTGAATGCAAGAGGTTCGACAAACGGCTGGATATACTGTGTGGTGATTGACCGTTGACACACGGGGCAAGGTTTATCAGCCAGCGAATCCTGTGTCTGTGCAGTTCGGATTTGCTCACAACTTGGGCATTTCGAATACCATTGTCGTACAGGCTTATCCATTTTGCTGACTACATAAAGTCCGGCACTGGTGAAGACCTTCTTGTGAGCGATAACTTGGGCACCAGGAGCAAACTCCGCAATCGCAATGCCGCGGTCGCGGCTGAACTCCACGTCGGCATCGCGTGACCAACGGGTCCGACCCGTTTCTAATGCCACCACGTCCAATGGAAACGCATAGCGAGGCAGAAACCCGCGTTTGGCTAATACGGCAATGATGTCGCTACCCAATAGATTCTTAATCGCTTGCTCGATATCTCCCGTTTGCCCGCCCCGGTTGTACAGCTTTTTACGCTCGGACATCAGCGCGGACGACTCTTCGCCGATACTGTCGAGTACCAGCTTATATTTTTCGCATGCTACTGTCTTTCCACTCTCAAAATTCGAAACTGCGAAGATCAACGACTGCCCTGCGGCTGTCTGAAAAACATCCGTCTCACCCTTTGAACGTAGCCATTCTATGAAATCCAGAAATAAGTTAGTGGGGCAAATCTGGAACCAGCCGTCTGGAATATTAGTCCGCGCTTCCAGAGGCAAAAATGACTCCAAACGAATGAGCTGTTTGACCTGCCCAAGGGCACGTTCGTCTGCAACTTTCTCGCGAAGGAACTTTGCGAAAACAACGGCGTTAAAATGTCGCTGTGCTATCACTTTGTTCTGTATAAAAACCGTTGGTGTTCTGACTTCGCCGGACATTAGACGACGTGGTGGATCATTCCAGGCATCGGCATCATATTTGGTACGGCGGCAAAGAGTAACGCAGACGGAATTCTTGTCCTTGCCACGGCCAGCGCGGCCTACACGTTGAACGTAATTTGCGCTAGATGGCGGCGCATTCCGGAGCAATACCTTTTGCAAATCACCAATGTTGATGCCCATCTCAAAGGTGGTCGTGCTACTAAGCAGGTTAACACCCTGAACCCCTTCGGCGCGGAATGAATCTTCAATGGTTTTTGCTAATTCCTTGTTAATTTGTGCAGTGTGTTCCTCAGACTTCAAGGTCGTGAATCGCAGCTTGTCCTTGCCGAATACCCAGCGCGCGATAATGTTTTCCTTGGCGGGATTAAAAAGGCGCGACTCCAACGAGCCCTCGCATTCTTTGCGGGGACAGCATTTGTTTGCAGAGTACGCGGTCACGATGCCGCAACGGTTGCATACATGCCGCGACACTGGTTTTACAATGAACAGCAGCTCGTGATCTAGTTTCCATCTCTCTTTGTTTTCGATCAGCAATGACTGGGTGGTAAGGAAGCCCCACATATTTTTTGCGATGTCTAATGCGTTAGATCGCGAAAGCGTGAGTGCGCGGCGAAGATAATCGGTAATTATATTGTCACTGGTGACAGTATTGTCCTTATTTACGCGAGGTAGCCAACCATTCGTGTTTCTGATCCCTTCGCGGCGCAACACATAGGAGATATCGCCGATTACCCGCCCAAAGGCGGCGGCGTCAGGCTGCACGCGCCCTTTGGGAAGGGTAAATGCTTTTCTTTGCCGCATGTAACCCAGCAGAACTTGTAAAAGCGAATCAGTTTCCTGCGGTGTAAGATGAGGTGCATTGAGTAAACGATGAAAGCCCGCCTTCTCCGTGTCTTTAAGACGATATTCCACGGCGACCAATCCCAGGTCTTCTGCTGATTCGCGGGCTGCATCGGGGATACCGAAATACGCAAACGTTTCTGCGATCCAGAGATTGCGTTTTTCTTTCGCGTCTAATTCTTCGTCTGGATAACGTGAGACAGGCAGGAAGAAGCCGGGATCAAAATTTGTTGATTGTGGGTCGGCTATATCTGCCAAACGCTCCCCCAAGCTAACCAAATCCAGCGACCTATCCTCGTTGCTCACAATCTCCACGATTTTGCGCCCCATATCGTGGGAGAAGGTCTCCTCTTCTAACAAGGAAGGAAATGCGGCAGCACGTTGACGGTGATCGGTAAAACAAAGCAACTTGCGTGGTCGCTTACTTTCATCGTCTATTGGACTGACTTGAAAGTGGGCGAAAGGAATGGCCATAGCCAAGCCCATTTCGTCGTCTGACTCCTGAAATCTGTGGACGGGTTCTATACCCGAACCGTTCCGCGCACCGCAGTTCGGGCAACAAGTCAGTAAAGATTTTTCCTGACTATATAGATTTTCGCAGTCTTTTGCCTTTCCAGAGTGCGGACATTGACGGTGAAATATTCTTATCTTTCGAAGATGCGGTTGTTCACATTCGCATTTATCCCCGGCACCAACGTCTCTCTTTTTTCCGCAAATTGTGCACCACTCCAATTCGGCGGGGTTGAGAAACAGGTCG
>JBCKPM010000039.1:0-16018 GCA_038901675.1 Usitatibacteraceae bacterium
GTGTTTCCGCGCCAAAAATGCCACGCCAATAATCGAGGCGCACCTTGTCTTTTGCGTGCGGTTTGTACTCATCGGCCAGCTCGCCAAAGGTGTGTCGCTTGGATGCGCCGAAGTGCCGACCTGCCCTCATGTCCGCTTCGGTCTTTTGTGTCCACGCTTTCGCGTCCGTCAAGCGCTCAAAACATGCTGACTCAGGCGCAAATCCTTTAAGGCGAATTTGTACACGGTATGAAGTGAAGCCGTTTTTGCCAATACGCTTTTGAATCGCTGCCATTTTGCTCTCCTTAGAACAACTGGTGAAAGCATAGAACAATCCAAAGAAAATAGCAACAATGGATCTACTATCAATCGTTTAATTAGTCACTTTCATAGCAGAAATAACCTCTTTAATATCCTCACGGCACACTCACGGCACAGTCAGTGTCGAAAAAAGACGGTTATCCACAGGACGACTACTTTGGAAGGATCAAGATTTAGCTGGGAGAAAACGATGCGCCAGAAGGCAAGGAAATAACAGGACTTTTTTGGCAGTGTGCCAAAAGTGTGCCGCGAGCTATTAAGTAAAACGCGCCAATCTCTCGAAAGGCGCGTGGATACTGGTGGGCCGTGTTGGACTTGAACCAACGACCAAAGGATTATGAGTCCTCTGCTCTAACCAACTGAGCTAACGGCCCTCCGTGTTTCTACTACCCGCGTCCTCTGCTCGTTTGTGCGGATTGAACCCTCCGCACAAACCCACTTCGTCGTCCGGCCTCCCCCACGGAAAGCCCTGCATGGCTTTCCGGTTCATCCGGCGCGTCGCACGCGACGCGGAACCCCGGCTTCACCCAACTGAGCTAACGGCTCCGAGCTGCAAATTATAACGGAGGGGGTGGTTCAGGCTTCAGTTCGCCTTTAGCGGTCCCGCTCCTCAACGATTACGTCACGGCACAATTCCATAAACGGCGATCGATTGGGCTGTGTCAACGCACCCAACTTCTGACCCAGATCAACTGATCTGCGCTGCATAGTGGCATCATTGGTGCTCACCAAGGAGTTGTCAACCATGAAAATACTCGTTGCCGTTGATGGTTCGGATCACAGCCAGTGTGCACTCGCCTACGTACTCGAACACATCGCAATGTTCGGCAGCACGCCTGAAATGACGCTTTTGAATGTGCACCGCGAAATGCCCTCGGCTCGCGTCAAGGCCATGGTCGGTCAGGAAGTGATCAATCAGTACTACCAAGCTGAGGCCGAGCAGGCGTTTGTTGCCGCCCGCGCCTCGATCGCTCAGCACAAGCGAAGCGCAGGTGAGGTGCTAAAAATCGGTGAGCCGGGGCATGAAATAGCATCGCTTGCCAATACCGGATTCGATCTGCTGGTGATGGGTACACACGGTCGCAGCGAAATCCGCAACCTGGTCATGGGGTCCGCGGCAACGCGTGCCTTGGCTGAAAGCACGGTGCCAGTACTGTTGGTGAAGTAGCGCGTACTTTGGTCCAACAAAAAAGGCAGCTGCGGCTGCCTTTTTTGCAATCCAACTTCAAGCGATGGTCAGCCTTCTTGTTCGAGGAAACTCTTCAGTCGCTCTGAACGCGAAGGATGCCGCAGCTTGCGCAGCGCCTTTGCTTCAATCTGGCGAATACGCTCGCGCGTCACGTCAAACTGCTTGCCGACCTCTTCCAATGTGTGGTCGGTGTTCATCTCGATACCGAAGCGCATGCGCAGCACTTTTGCTTCGCGCGGCGTCAGCGAATCCAGCACATCCTTGGTCACGTTGCGCAGCGAGGCGTACTGCGCGGCATCAGCCGGCGCCAGTGTGTTGGTGTCCTCGATGAAATCGCCCAAATGCGAATCATCGTCGTCACCAATCGGCGTTTCCATCGAGATTGGCTCTTTGGAAATCTTCATGATCTTGCGAATCTTGTCTTCCGGCATTTCCATCTTCAGCGCCAGCGTCGCCGGATCCGGTTCCAATCCCGTCTCCTGCAAGATTTGCCGCGAGATGCGGTTCATCTTGTTGATGGTCTCAATCATGTGCACCGGAATACGAATGGTGCGCGCTTGATCGGCGATCGAACGCGTGATGGCCTGACGAATCCACCATGTCGCGTAGGTCGAGAATTTGTAGCCGCGACGGTATTCGAACTTGTCGACCGCTTTCATCAATCCGATGTTGCCCTCCTGAATCAAATCAAGGAACTGCAATCCGCGGTTGGTGTATTTCTTGGCAATCGAAATCACCAGGCGCAAGTTGGCCTCGATCATTTCGCGCTTTGCCCGCCGCGCTTTCGCTTCGCCGGTCAACATCTGGCGAGCGATCTCTTTCAGATCCTTAATCGGGAGGCCGACATCTTTTTGCAGCGTAATCAGGTTCTCCTGAAGCTCGACAATCGCCGGCTTGAAACGCAACAATGCGGCCGAGTAGCTTTTGGCGTGCGGAGCGGCAATTTCCTCGGCAATCCATTTGAGATTGATTTCATTGCCGGGGAACGCCTTGATGAAGTGCGGCCGCGGCATGCTGGAGTTCTGTACGCACAGGTGCTGGATTTCGCGCTCTTTCTTGCGCACTGAATCCACCAGACGGCGCAGGCCATTGCAAAGTGACTCAGTCTGTTTGGCATCAAAGCGGATTTGCATCAGCGTGGATGACAGCTCTTCTTGCAGATCCTTGTAGGCGCGTGAGCGATGGCCTTTTTCGGCCAGCACTTTTTTCATCTTCTTGTAGGTCTTGCGAATCTGGTTGAAGTGCACCATCGCATCTTGCTTTAACTTCTCCAGATTGGCGGCGGCGATGGCACCATCCTCGTCGGCGTCTTCTTCTTCCAACTCTTCGTCGTCGTCGATTTCATCGTCGGCGAGCGCGGCTTCCTTGACCTGATCTTCGTTCGGGTCAACCAGACCATCAATCACTTCATCGATGCGCAATTCGTCGCGCTCAACCTTGTCAGCCAAGGCAAGAATGTCTTCAATCGTCGTCGGGCACGAAGAGATCGCCTGAATCATGTGCTTCAAGCCGTCTTCAATGCGCTTGGCAATTGCAATCTCGCCTTCGCGCGTCAACAATTCGACCGAACCCATCTCACGCATGTACATGCGAACGGGATCGGTAGTACGGCCAAATTCAGAGTCGACGGTGGACAGCGCCTGTGCCGCCTCTTCTACCGCGTCGTCATCGGCAACTGCGGGCGCAGCCTCATTCAGCAACAGCGTTTCGGCGTCCGGGGCTTCGTCGTAGACCTGGATGCCCATGTCGTTGAAGGTCGTGATGATCGCTTCAATCTGTTCCGCATCGACCATGTCCGGCAGATGGTCATTGATCTCGCCGTAGGTTAGGAAGCCGCGATCTTTGCCGAGGGTAATCAGGCTCTTGAGGCGCTTCTTTTGCGCTTCGACATCCTGCGGTGCCATTTCGGCGATTCTGGCAAGCTTGCCCTTTGGGAACGGGTACTCGTCGTGATCTTGCGCGCTTTTGGGTTTACGGGCCATGTAGGAAATCCGGGGAAAAGTGGTGCAAAGTCAAAAAATTGAAGGCGCCAAACGGGCTGCTGACCATCGCACCAAACAGATACGAATCAAGGCCAACAGCGGTTTGGCCCCAGACACGAGGCGCACTATCGTCGACAGCGGCGCCACGCACGAGGCGTGGCAACTAGCTGTGGAAATTGACTGCAAGCGGAAAACAGAACCTTCAATTTTACTACGCGACGCATCTTTCCGATAGTCCTATTTGCAGATTTATGAATCAAGACAAGGACTTATCAAGGCGGCACGGGGTGTCTGCGACCGTCACGTGCTCGCAAGAAAAGTGCCAGCTTGTCCAAACTCTAGTAAATACGGGTGTCTTCAGGCAAAAAAAGCCCAAGCACCGCACCCATCAAGGAGTTAGCCTGCATATTTCACGGGGGCGCGTTTGCGAGTGGGTGGATGGGCGAGTGAGGTTTCGTTCGACTGAGACGCCCATGTCGAGACATTCGCAACGGAGACGGCGGAAAAGCGCCGTCGAGTCGCCTGCCATCGAACGTGCAGGCCCAACAGTACAAATTGGAGCGTAACGAATTGGAACGGCGACAGATTCTGCCGAGCCAATCTTCATGGATGAGGATCCGACCCGTGAAATATGCGGGCTAGCCAAGCCCCAAGTCTTTGGCGCGCTTCATGACGTCGATCCGCCGCGCGATCGCCCCCGCGTTCTTGCGAAGCCGCACCAGCGTTTCGTTGAACTCCGTTTCCAGATCGAGGCGGTCAATGTCGACCTCACTGAGCAGCAATGACGCTTGATTGACGTGTATCCAATCCTGCGATGCGCGGAAGTGCTCGACGATCATCGCCTGATGAATGCCCTCGCCATCGTGATCACGTATGTAGGCCGCCACGCGACAGGCTGCGCCGAGCGCGCTCGCATCCTCCTTGTCAACGCTGATGTCGAAGCGATTCGCCAGTGAGGGCTTGACCAGCATGCGCGCGATCGCCTGTACCGCGAGCCCCGCAGTCGGCTGTTTGATGCGTGGCGCGGGGGCCCCCGCTTCGGGGCCGCGTTTGCGAAAAAAAGGTTTGAATGATTTGTCGTTGGTGCTCCCTTCGCGGCCATCATTGCGGCCTCGCTCACGGTTCGCCGCTGGCGCGGCCGCATTGCCCATCTTGCCGATTTGCGGTGACAGCGGAACCACTTGTTCAATTTCCATCGCACTCAGTCCAATCTCGTCGCCGAGTTTTCGGCGCAGCATGAGCGCCAAGCCCGGCGCAGCAATCTGACCAATGAGCGGCCTGGCGAGGGTCATGAGGCGCGAGCGTCCTTCGTCGGATTTGGTATCGACCTGCGAGCGTAACTCGTCGAGCAAAAATGCCGACAACGGTTTCGCATTCTTCAGCGCGTCCATGAAAGCATCCTTGCCTTCGCGACGCACAAAGGTATCCGGATCATCCTCGGCAGCTAAAAACAAAAAGCGAATGTCTTTGCCATCTCGCACCACCGGCAGCGATTGCTCGAGCGCGCGCCACGCGGCGCGTTGGCCGGCCTTGTCGCCGTCAAAGCAGAATACCAGATTGTCTGCCATGCGCAACAGTTTTTCGACGTGCATCGGTGTGGTCGCCGTACCCAGAGTTGCCACCGCATTTGCGATGCCCGATTGCGCAAGCGCGACCACATCCATGTAGCCTTCGACCACGATCACCGTGTTTTCGTCGCGGATGGCGCGCCGCGCGTGATAGAGCCCGTAGAGTTCGCGTCCTTTTTCGAAGAGTGCCGTCTCTGGCGAATTCAGGTACTTCGGTTCACCGTCGCCGATGACGCGTCCACCAAAACCAATGACGTTGCCGCGCTGATCGAGAATCGGGAACATAACGCGGTCACGAAAACGATCGTAGCGGCGACCCTCGTCAGAGTCGATCACCAGACCGCAATCCTTGAGGGCGCTCGTGGTGTAGTCCTCAACCGCGCCTTTCAACCCTTGCCAATCGTCGGGTGCGTAACCGAGTCCAAATTTGGCGGCGATCTCACCGGTCAATCCGCGCCGTTTGAAATAGTCGATGGCCACGGGCGAGGTCTTCAACTGCCGCCGGTAAAACTGCATCGCGGCAGTCATCACTTCGCCAAGGCTGGCAGAGACGCGCGCTTTCTCCAGCGACTCCTCGCGATTGGCCTCCTCAGGTATCGACATGCCGACGCCTTCGGCTAATTCGCGCACCGCATCGCGAAAGCCCATGCTGTTGTATTCCATCAGAAATGTGATGGCGGTGCCGTGCGCGCCGCAGCCGAAGCAGTGATAGAACTGCTTGGTCGGCGAAACCGAAAACGACGGCGTCTTTTCGTTGTGGAACGGACAACACGCCGAATAGTTTTGCCCGGACTTCTTTAACTTCACGTGCCGATCTACTACCTCGACGATGTCGATGCGGCCGAGAAGCTGCTGAATGAAGTCTTGCGGAATCATGCTTGGATAGTGAAGGTCGCGGTTGCCGGACTTACCGCTTGGCAAATGCCAGCGGCGAAAAAAAACAAAAAGATAGACTAGCGAACGACGAATGACAGTCGTGCCGCAATCAGCGATTTTTCGCTTGCTCTTGCAACAGCCGCATCCGTTCTTCGGCAGCACGTTGCGCGGCTGCGTTGGCTTCTTCACGCTCTCGCTGCTCGACAAACCGGCGTTGTCGTTCGACATCGACTTGCGCCTGCCGTCGAATTTTCTCGGCTTCAAAACGCTCGCGCAATTCTTCATTCAAGCGCTGCTGTCGTTCCGCGTCCATGCGTTTGTCGCGCTGTGCTTTTTCGTATCGCTCATCGACGACAAAGCGCTGACCCTTGGCATCTTGCACGCGCTGTTCACGTGCCAACTCGAGGCGCTTTTCTTCGTCCTGCTGACGCTCTATCGCCTCTTGCTGGAGGCGCTCCTCGGACTTGCGCCGCTGCTCGGCGATTTCCGCCATGCGTTTTTTCTCAGCGATTTCCGACAATACGCGTTCTTGTTCAAAGCGAATGCGCTCGTTTTGGCGCTCGCGATACCAGTAGCCCCCCGCGCCGATGATGCCGATTAGCACGATGCCGATAACGATCTTGCGCATCATCACCATCGCGCCACCAGCAGCAGTGGCTTCGCGCCAGCGTTCCAACGCCTGGTCGTAGGCTTTTCTGGCTTCGGGATCAGTGAGCGTTTTGTGCGCATCAGCAACGTTTGCCAGCGCCAACGCACGCTTTTTTTCTTTCAGCGACGCATCAGACTCAATGCGATCACGCGCTGTCTGGCACGACCGCTGAATCCACACCTCACTTGCGTTCTCGGGGACACCGATCAGTTCGTATAGGTCAAGCATGTCGGTTCGAAGGCTCTCATTGCGTGTTTGGATGATAACGAGTTACGGACGAGCCGGTGTCAGACTAATTTAGTTTTCGCCGCGCGTTAACTCAATCGCGCCTTGACCACGCTGGACAACTTTCCCATATCCGCGCGCCCGGCGACTTTCGGCCGTAGCGCGTTCATGACTTTGCCCATGTCCTTGGCCGAAGTGGCGCCGACCTCGGCAATGACAGCATCGAGAATACTCGCCAATTCTGCGTCCGACAACGGTGTCGGCATGTAGGCTTGCAGCACACCGACTTCAAACTCTTCCTTGGCGACCAGATCGGGTCGATTGCCCGCTGTGTACTGGGTAATCGAGTCCTTACGCTGCTTGAGCATTTTTTCGATGACGGCCAGCACGATGTCGTCCGTGATGGCAATGCGCTCGTCCACCTCGCGTTGTTTCAGCGCCGATGTCAACAAGCGGATCGCCCCGAGCCGGGCTGCATCGCGTGCCTTCATCGCCGCTTTCATGTCGTCGTTGATGCGGTCCCTCAAACTCATATCAATCTCCCGATGGTTCAAGACAATAAAAAAGGCAGGTGGCTTCCACCACCTGCCTCAAACTGATTCTGGAACACTGTTGCCTAGTACATTTTCGGCGGCAGCATCTGCGAGCGAAGGCGCTTGTAGCGACGCTTCACGGCAGCGGCGTGTTTGCGCTTGCGTTCGGCGGTAGGCTTTTCATAGAACTCGCGGGCGCGCAATTCTGTGAGTAGACCGGTCTTTTCAATGGCACGTTTGAAGCGGCGCAGGGCGACGTCAAACGGCTCGTTTTCTTTCAGTTTTACCAACATTAATGAATTCCTTACAAATTGACTTTTCTGGTTATGCCCGCCCGGAAATCTTTCTTCCGTGGGTCTGAAGCTTGGCTTTCGACACGACAACGCACGTAAACAGCCGAGCGTTGTTGCGAGAAAGCCCAGTATAGTAGCCGCTACTGGCAATTTCCGCAACATTTTCAAGTACCTACCGTGCAAATCCTGGGCATCGAAACTTCCTGCGACGAAACTGGCGTTGCCCTGTATGACAGCGCCCGAGGGTTGCTGGCCCAGCGACTTTATTCTCAGGTCGACATGCATGCGGCCTACGGCGGCGTAGTACCGGAACTCGCCTCGCGTGATCACATTCGACGGATTCTGCCCTTGATTGATGGCGTTTTTTTGGATAGTGGTTGCTCACTTGGCGACATCGATGCCATCGCTGTCACGCAAGGTCCGGGGTTGGGCGGCGCATTGTTGGTCGGCACCAGCGTCGCGGCGGCACTGGCGATGGCATTGAACAAGCCCGTGATCGGCGTACATCACTTGGAAGGACATTTGCTGTCGCCGTTGCTCGCCCTGCCGCGCCCGCAATTTCCGTTTGTTGCCCTGTTGGTCTCCGGTGGTCACACCCAATTGATGGCGGTCGAGAACATCGGCGTCTACCGGCTGCTCGGTGAAACCGTGGATGACGCGGCTGGTGAAGCGTTCGACAAAACCGCAGCGCTGCTTGGGCTGGGTTATCCCGGCGGCCCCGCTCTGGCAAAACTAGCCGCGACCGGGAACCCTGCGGCGCACGCCCTGCCGCGACCGATGCTGCACTCGGGCGATCTCGATTTCAGCTTTAGCGGACTAAAAACTGCGGTCATGCTGCTGACCAAAAAACTTCGCTGTACCGACGGTGGCTTATCCGACGCCGTGCGCGCCGATGTGGCGGCGGCATTCGAAGCGGCGATCGTGGATGTGTTGACCGCCAAGTGTCTTGCTGCGCTCAAACAAACCAGCATGCAGCGCCTCGTCGTGGCCGGTGGCGTCGGCGCCAACCTGCGACTGCGTGGACAATTGACGCGTAGCGTTTCGGCTACCGGAGGGCAGGTTTTCTATCCGCCGATGGATCTGTGTACCGACAACGGCGCGATGATCGCCTTCGCCGGCGCGATGCACCTGGCGCACGATGGGCAGGCAAACCAATTTCAGCATGGTGCCTTTTGTGTGAAACCGCGCTGGCCACTGACCGAAATCGGCAGCGCGTGATCGCTCAAGGCGCGTTGCGGTTGTACTTGTCCTTCGTTGCGGCGACCACGGCGTCGGCTTTCTTGACCGCATCTTCAAGTCCGGCGACACGCGCGTAGTAGGCCTCGGTTCGCATCGTCGAATTGCCCCCCTTCTTCACCACAATGCGAGTCTCGCCTTCCTTGGGTTCGCGCCCTGTCTCGATCGCTGTGCGCGCTTTTTCAAGCCGCTCTTCCGCAACGTCGACTTCTTTTTGTAACTTGTCGCGCGCCGCCATTCGCGCGTCACCGCGCGCCTTGATGTCAGAGAACTGTTGCTGGACACCAGCGCCATCTTTGGTCTGCAACTTCACCGTGTTGCCGATCTTGTCGCCTTTGTCAGTGCCGACCGCTTCGGCTTTTTCGCCCGCCTTCGGCGCCTTGTCGGAATAAGTGACCTTGCCGTCCTTGTCGGTGTACTTGTAGAGCGTTTCGGCGTCGGCCATGGCCCATCCGACCAACGACAGCAACGCCCCGCAACAGCTTGCCAATTTTCTAAACATGACTTGCCTCCTTTACACCGGCTGCCAGCGCGCCCGGTGACGATGTGCCGACGCCGCACACGGTGCATGCGACATCCTTGCGAAAGCGCACGTCACGCCACGACATATCGGCGGCCGAGAATAGTTGCAGCCGCCCGACACTTGCCGGGCCCACACCTGCCAACATGCGAATGGCTTCTGCCGCCTGCATGGCACCAATCACACCCACCAGCGGCGCAAAAACGCCCATCACGCCGCAGCGGTCTTCGTCGGCCTCGACCGCGCCGGGCGCTTCGGGAAACGCACACGCATAGCAGGGTGACGCGGGCGGCGCAAAATCAAAGCACAGCAGCTGTCCGTCGAAGCGAATCGCCGCGCCTGACACCAGCTGTTTCCGGTGTTTGACGCACGTCGCGTTGATCGCGTGGCGCGTGGCAAAGTTGTCGGTGCAATCGAGAACCAAATCGGCGACTTCGATGAGCGCGTCAAGCGCCGTCGCATCAAGCCGTCGATCAATCGCCACGAGGTCGATGGTCGAGTTAAGTTGTGTCAGCGATTCCTTCGCCGAGTGCGCTTTGTTGGTGCCGATGGACGACTCGCGATGCATGATCTGGCGTTGCAGATTCGACAGTTCAACCGTGTCACCGTCGGCGATGACGATGCGGCCGATGCCAGCCGAGGTCAGATACGGTAGCGCGGCGCAGCCTAGACCGCCGGCTCCAACCACCAACACTGAGGAAGTGGACAGGCGCTGCTGCGCTTCGACGCCAAACTCGCTGAGCAAAATATGCCGTGAGTAGCGTAACAGCTGCTGGTCATCCATGGGCGACGAACTCAATCGTAGCGCGGAACGAGTCGTGTCGTTAACGTGCGGCTAACGCGTGGCGGCGGATTTGGGATCGGCCACCGTCGGTTTGGCGGTGGCAACCGTCGCACTCGCCTTGGTAGTGCCGGTGCCCGTGGTCATGGCCAGCCATTCGCGCGGATTGGCGAAAACGACCGTTCCGTTGAGATGGTTCAGCGCCTGCTGCAAGACAAAGTCTATCGGCAGCCCATCGAGCGCCTTCAACGGCTTGTACTCCACCGGCTTGTCGTCCTCTTTCTTGAGGACAACAGGCTTCTTGTCGTCCGGCGACGCGGTCTTAATCGCCTCAATGGCCTTGCGCTCTTCGTCGCTGGTCAGATGCCGATCCAGATCTGCTTCGCGAAACAAAATGCGTTGCGTGCCATCGTCAACCTGCTTGTCGGGAACAATGCCTTTAGCCTGAATCGAACGACCATTTGGCGTGAAATAGCGCGCGGTCGTGAGCTTAATGGCGTTGTTGCCGTTGAGCGGCAATATGGTTTGCACTGAGCCCTTGCCGAAGGTTTGAATGCCCATCACCAATGCGCGCTTGTGATCCTGCAATGCGCCGGCCACAATTTCCGACGCCGATGCCGTGCCGTTATTCACCAGCACCACTAGCGGCACTGTCTTTGCCGCCGGATTGAGCTTGGCTAACACGTCCTCTTTGCCGCTGCTGCGCCGCTGGTAGTCTTCCTTACGCGCGGTCAGCCGCATCTTGGCGTCTTCCATGCGGCCTTCGGTGTACACCACCAGCGCGTCTTTGGGCAAGAACGCTGCCGAGACTGCGACGGATGCCTCGAGCACGCCACCCGGATCGTTGCGCAGATCGAGCACCATGCCGCGCAAATGTCCCTTGTTTTGCTTATAGCTTTCGTTGATCGCACGCACCAGTTTTTCGGCCGTGGTTTGCTCAAACTGCGTGACCCGGATGTAGGCAATGCCATCTTCGATTTGACGCGCACGCACGCTCTGAGTTTCGATGATCGCGCGCTTGACGTTGAACACCAGCTCTTTCGCCTCACCGCGGCGCAAGATGGTCAATACCGCTTCGGTGCCGGCTTCACCGCGCATGCGCTTGACCGCTTCGGTCAAGCTGATGCCGCGCAGGCTGGAATCGTTCACTTTGAGAATGAAATCGCCCGCCTTGATGCCCGCCTTATAGGCCGGCGTATCGTCGATCGGCGAAATCACTCTGACAAATCCATCTTCGCTGCCGACCTCGATGCCGAGCCCACCAAACTTGCCGCTGGTTGCGGCTTGAATGTCTTTAAACGCGTCGGGATCCAAAAACGCGGAGTGCGGGTCAAGGCCACTCAACATGCCGTTGATGGCTTCTTTAATCAGCCGCTTGTCGTCGACTTCTTCAACATATCCCGATTTCACGCGGGCGAACACTTCCGAGAGCATGCGCAATTCGTCGATCGGCAGATTGAACATCGTCGATTGACGCTCGGCCACGGCGGAAAAGTGCAGCGACAACGACACGCCGAGCACGGCACCGAGCCCGATCAGGCCGAACGCCTTTAGTTTGGCGCTGGTCGTGCGTGTCGGCACCTTCGGCATCCCGTAGGAGACGCGAACATCGTTCATCACGTTTGGCGTTTCAGCTGCTACTTCGGTTTTTTCCAATTGCTTCACCCTATGAATACTCAACTGCTAGCGCTCGACCCAACGCATCGGATCGAACGGTTTTCCGTCTTGCCTGAGTTCAAAATATACACCCGAATCTAGCGCCCCACCGGTCGAGCCGACCGACGCGATGACTTCGCCGGCAGACGTATTTTCGCCGACCTGCTTGTTCATGCTTTCGTTGTGTCCGTACAAACTCAAATAGCCTGCGCCGTGATCAACAATCACCAGATTGCCGTAACCGCGCAGCCAGTCTGCGTACACCACCCGTCCGTCAGCGACCGCTTTCACTGGCTGGCCTTCCTCGGCGCGAATGAACAGCCCTTTCCAAGTCACGCCGCCGTCCTTACGTTGGGCACCAAATTTCCCGGTCAGTTCACCTCTAATCGGCAATTTCAACCTGCCCTTTAGACTGGCAAACGCGCGGCCGACAAATCCGCTGTCGACCACATCGACCACCGCCTCTCCCGGTTTGCGAACCCGCGGACTTTCATCGGCTTTGCGGCGCGGCTCACCGCGTCGGCTGTCACGCGACTCGGCCTGCTTCGCCAGCTCGGCGGCGATCTGCTCAATCAGCTTGGTCAAACGGTTTTCGTCGCGCTTGAGCCGCCCCACTTCGCGACGGTTTTTGTCGATGTCGGCGCGCAAACGGCCAAGGACTTTCTGCCGATTGCCACGCTCGGATACCAGCGTCGCGCGCGCCTTGAGCTGTTGTTCGGCGTTGGCCGCGAGCCGCGTCTGTTTTTCGCGCGCCTCGACGTCGAGCGCGGCTAACTGAGAAATTTTGACGCGGAGTCGGGCAATCATGCTCACGCGCGATCGCGTGACGTAGCCCAGGTAGGCGAGCTGCCGCTCGACCAGCGACACGTCATCGCCACCCAACACCAGACGCATCGCGTCGGTATTGCCGAACATGTACTGGTGGCGAATCAATCGGTCGCGCAACGCTTCCTCGCGACTGATGTCGTCGCGCCCTTCCTTGATACGCATTTCCATTTCGGCCAATGCGCGTCCGATTGCCGCCTGGTCTCGCGTCAACGCCGTCAGCGTGCGATTGACTTCCGAGATTGCTTTTTCAGACGTTTTGAGCTGGTCGGTCACTTCGCTGCGCGACTCTTCGGATTTGGACAAATCGCGGCTGAGTTTTTCGATGCGCCCTCGCAAGTCATCCAGGACTTGTTTTTTCTCGTCTGAGGCGACGGCACCGTCACACAGCAAAAACCAAAACACCAGCATCCATGCGGCATTCCAAGCAAAAATCGCTGAAAACCGCCGTGTTTTCTGGACTCTTATCGTCAAGCTAACCTTTCGCCCTACCCGCAGCGGCCACCGCTGCTGCGGCAGCAGCGATTTCGGCCTCATCCCCGAGGTAGTAGCTGCGGATCGGCCGCAAATCGTCAGTCAACTCGTAGACCAGCGGCACGCCGGTCGGGATATTGAGATTGACGATCGCCTCGTCGCTAACGTGGTCAAGGTGTTTGACCAGCGCACGCAACGAGTTGCCGTGCGCGGCGATGATGACGCGCTTGCCCGCGCGCAGTTGCGGCGCGATTTCCATTTGCCAGTACGGCACCACGCGCACCACCGTGTCCTTCAAACATTCGGTGTCGGGCAGCTCTTCGGGTAACAGGTGCTGGTAGCGGATATCTTTTGAGGCGTGTCCGGGATCGTTCTTGGCCAGTGCGGGCGGCGGCACGTCGTAGCTGCGACGCCAGAGTTGCACCTGCGCATCGCCAAACTTGGCCGCGGTTTCGGCCTTGTTCAGCCCCTGTAGCCCGCCATAGTGGCGCTCATTGAGCCGCCAGTGTCGCACCACCGGTAGCCAACGCCGATCAAGCTCTTCTTGCACAATCCACAAGGTGCGGATCGCCCGCGTTAACAAGGATGTGTAAGCCAGATCAAAGTCGTAGCCCTCGGCCTTCAAGACTTGAGCCGCGCGGCGCGCTTCGACCACGCCCTTGTCGGTCAAATCGACATCGGCCCACCCCGTGAAGCGGTTCTCGAGATTCCACTGCGATTCGCCGTGGCGCATCAATACGAGTTTTTTCATGTTTTTGGCGACCAAACCTTGAATTTTCAGCAAATTACTACGATGTTGAGGCTAAGCCCTCATGTTCCCGCCTGCCAATGGCATGACGCCCAAGGCCGAGCGAGACAAAATTGGTAGAATAGCGAGTTTACGTGACCGTGCACGCGCCACCAATTTGCGCCGTGCGGCAAGCGCAATGACTCGTCTCACGCCGCCGCACGCTACACCGCCTAAACACACCAATTTTTCCCATTGAACGACCCGCCGCGACCGACCCTATTGGTCAGCGGTTCCACCGGATGCAATTAGCTCTACATGACTGAATTCATTACACAAAACATCATGCTCGTCGGCCTGTTCGTTGCCAGCGGGGTCATGCTGGTGTGGCCCGCGATCGCCAAATCCTTTGGCGGCTCCAACGAAATCGGGACACTCGAAGCGACGCGTTTGATGAATTCGGGCGAGGCGCTGGTGCTCGACATCCGCGATAACGGCGAATACAACGGTGGCCGCATTCCGAAATCCAAGAACATTCCGCTGGCCGACCTCGACAAGCGCGTTGACGATTTGGTGCGCTTCAAGGAGAAGCCCGTCATCGTGACCTGCCGCAGCTCCGGGCGCGCGGGCGCAGCGGTTCGATTGCTCAAGTCGCGTGGCTTCACCAACGTGAGACAACTCGAGGGCGGCTTTGCGGCGTGGCAACAGGCCAGTCTGCCGGTCGAGAAGTGACGCAATCATGCCCACCGTAACCATGTATTCGACGGGTGTGTGCCCGTTTTGCCAGATGGCGGAGCGTTTGCTGAAGTCGCGTGGCGTCGAGAATGTTGAAAAAATTCGCATCGATCTGGACCCGGCCAAACGCGACGAGATGATGGCAAAAACCCAGCGCCGCACGGTGCCGCAAATCTACATCGGCGAGACTCACGTGGGCGGGTTTGACGACCTGTCCGCGCTCGACAAGTCGGGCGCACTCCTGCCGCTACTCAAAGGCTGAAGCCTGCCGCAAGTTCTTTGTTTTAATACGTCACACAACCGCAATCGATTCACACTCAGGAAAACGAAATGACCGACGCAACCGCCGCCACTCCAGAAGCAAACAACCAGCCGACCTACAACATCGAAAAGATTTACGTGAAGGACTTGTCGGTTGAAGTACCGAATGCGCCGTCGATTTTTCTCGAGCGTGAAGCACCGACCGTGGATGTGCAATTGCGCCACTCGTCGAAGTCTGTGGGTGACGGCATCTATCAAACCGAACTGACGATTACAGTCACGGCCAAGATTGGTGACAAGACCATGTTTTTGGCAGAAGCCAACCAGGCCGGTATTTTCCAGATCCGCAATGTGCCAAATCAGGATCTCGACCCAATTCTGGCTATCGGCAATCCGAACATCTTGTATCCGTATGCGCGCGAAACCATTTCCGATGTGATCACTCGCGCGGGCTTTCCGCCGGTGCTGCTGAACCCAGTAAATTTCGAAGCGCTCTATCATGCGCAAAAAGCACAGGAAGCCGAAGCCGCGGCTCAGCAGCCGGCCATTGCGACGGCCACGCACTAGTCGCTGCGGAAAATCAATATGCGTACGCGATTGCTGGCGGCTTCTGTGTCGAGCGACGAAGCGACGATCAACGCGCAACACATCAAACGGCATCAGCGCGCCGCAGCCTTGGCTGCGGCGTTTTTGTTTGGTGTGTTTGGTTCAATCAGCGTCCCCAAGCCCGCACTCGCGCAAGCGCCCGTGAGCGATAAATCGGTCACGACTGTGCCCGCCGCCAAAGCGTCCCCGGTCGCGGCGACACCGCCCGGCAGCGCTGCAACGGCCGTCGCACCAACACCGGCGAAGAGTTTTGTCAGCATCGGCGACAAACCGGCTGTTTTGTTCGACGCGCCCTCGGTGCGCGCCAACAAGACCTTCATCATCCTCGCGGGGAGCCCGCTTGAGGTGCTGGTCAAACTCGATAAATGGACCAAGGTGCGCGACGCCGAAGCCACCGTCGGCTGGCTAGAAAATAATGCGCTCGGCAAGCGTCGCCATGTGCAAGTATCGAGCGCCACAGCCGACGTACGCGCTACCCCCGCCGCCAACGCAGCACTGGTGTTTGACGCGCAGCGCTTGGTGCTGCTCGAAGTGGCCGGTATCGCAAGCGCCGATGGATGGCTGCCAGTCAAACACCGCGAC
>JBCKPM010000040.1:0-15310 GCA_038901675.1 Usitatibacteraceae bacterium
GCAACAGTACCGCACTGGCAAGCGCAAGAATGCGCTGATGAATGGATTTTCGGCGGCGCTGTCGCCGCAGGACATTCGTGACCTCGCCGCCTATTTCGCGGTGCAAAAATCGGATCTGAAGTACAAGTACAAGTACAAGTACAAGTACTAGACGAGGCGATTCAGTGGCTCACAACAACCCGCCTGATGGCGGGTTGTTGTTTGTGCGGTTAACATGCGGCGGTGCATCTTCGACCCTGCAACCACCCGACAAGGAACCGCCATGCTGATACCGACTGCATTCGCTGAAGATCATCATCCGCACCGCGACGCGCACCCTCATCCGATCCGTGCCGAGGGTGTGTCCCGCCGCAATATGCTTACCGGATCAGCCGGGCTTGCCGGGATGCTGCTGACGGCAGGCGCTTGGCCCACGTTGGCACAGAACTCGGCGCGAAAAGTGACGGCCGAGGAAATCATGGGGCCGTTTTATCCGCTCGAAGTGCCGACTGATCACGATGCGGACCTGACCATCATCGCCGGTCGCAAGGAGCGCGCCAAAGGGCAAGTCGTGTACGTCTCAGGACGCGTCACGGACGTTCATGGCAAGCCGGTGGCCAATGGCGTCGTGGAAGTCTGGCAGGCCAACGCAGCCGGTCGCTACGCGCATCCCGCGGACAGCAGCAAGGCCGCGCTTGACGCCAACTTTCAGGGCTTTGCTATCGTGCGTACGCGCGCTGACGGCAGCTACAATTTCAAAACCATTAAGCCGGGTGCGTACCCGACCGGCGAAGGCGACTGGTCGCGACCGCCGCATATTCACTTCGATGTACGAGGACGCAAGAGTCGCGTCGTCACGCAAATGTATTTTGAAGGTGAGCCGCTCAACGCCAAGGATCTGTTGCTGCAAAAAGCACAGAACAAGGAAACCATGATGTCGCGCACCATCGCCCCCAGCGGTCAACAGGAGCGCGACGCGTTGGTGGCGGTGTGGGATATCGTGTTGCAGGCGCGTTGAGCGTTCGTATGGCGACCACCTCACCCATCAAGGTTGTGCTCAGCATTACGGCGGGGCTATTACTCACCGCGGTCCTCGGCGTCACGCTGCTCTGGGACGGCACCACGCAACTGCTATCGCGCTACATGGCCGAATTCGGCCCGGATATTCAACCAAATTCGACTGAGCGGCATCAGAGGGCAGAAGCGAAATTTGCGGCGGTCAAGACGGAATATGATCGTTGGGTTGCACTGGGGGATGTTGCACTGTCCCGCGCACGGCGCGCAGAGTTACTTCAGCCGCAAGCACGCGAGATAAAGCGCGGGATCCGGTGCCGTTTTGGCGCGCTGCGCCCGCCAGATCATTTCCGCCAAGCAATCCATCATCAGGTGTTCAGCGTCTGACGCGCTGCCGGTTTTGGTGGTGAGTCGCGCATGGTGGGCGCGTACGCCAGCCGGTTGATCGATGGATACTTGCTCGCGAATTGACAAGTGCATCGACATGTGCAAAAAAGGGTTGGTGTCGCCGCCTTCTGGCGCGTAGTCGCGGTCCACGTACTTGTCACGCGCTGAAAGCAGGGCGTGGTATTCGGGGTGCGTGGACATGATTTCAACGGCCATCACTTCGAGTGCCGTCAACGGCTGCTGCGCGCCAAACTTGCGCCACGCGTCGAAGAAAAAATCGCGCACTTGATCGCGCGAGGGGTTAAACACGCTGATCTCCGCGCGCGCCGTTACTCGACATAGTCCGACCTTCGCTTGAAGCCGCAGATATCGTAGACCGGACAGGCGCCGCACTTGGGCTTGCGTGCGATACAGGTATAGCGACCGTGCAGGATCAGCCAGTGGTGGGCGTGGTGCATGAATTCGGCTGGCACTACTTTGAGCAATTTTTGTTCGACGGCCACCACGTCTTTGCCGGGCGCGAGTCCCATGCGATTGCTGATGCGAAAAATGTGCGTGTCGACCGCCATGGTTGGCTCACCGAACGCGACGTTGAGCACCACGTTGGCGGTTTTGCGTCCCACGCCGGGAAGTGCTTCGAGCGCTTCGCGCGTGTCGGGTACCTCACCGCCATGTTGATCGATGAGTTGCCGACAAGTGGCGATGATGTTTTTCGCCTTGTTGCGAAATAAACCGATGGTCTGAATGTAGTCAATCAGCTTGGACTCGCCGAGTTTCAATATGGAGGTTGGTTTATTGGCGACGGCAAAAAGTTTAGTGGTCGCGAGGTTGACGCTTTTATCGGTCGCCTGCGCCGACAAAATGACGGCGATGAGCAACTCAAACGCGCTGGCGTACTCGAGATCGGACTTCGGCGACGGATTGATTTCGCGCATGCGCCGAAAGAATTCGTGTCGCTCGGCAGGTTTCATGGCGCGTGCCTCAGGCATCTGTGCGGCTCGCGCTGTGTGCAGCAGATTCGCGCCCGGCCAGTAGTGCGTTGCGTTCTTCAATGTCGCGCGCCAGCCTGACATTGTGAAACCGATAGCGATCACGCGCCATGTTGGCGTCGAACATCGCCGGGTAGCGTGCATCGTCAATCATGCTGATGCAATCGACGGGGCACGCCGGAATGCACAGTTCACACGCCGTACAAAGCTGCGGCAACACCGTGTGCATGAATTTGTTGGCACCGATGATCGCGTCAGTCGGGCAAGGCTTCAGGCACTTGGCACAGCCGATGCAGGCGGCTTCATCGATGAACGCGACGCGGTGCGGTTGTGGTGTGCCGCACGAGGCGTCGAGCGGCAACACCGACACCTGCAACAGTGCGGCGAGTTTGGCGATGCCGATATCGCCGCCGGGAGGACAGCGGTTGATGGGTGCCTCCTCTGCGGCGATGGCCTCGGCATACGGCATACAACCTTGATAGCCACACTTGGTGCACTGGGTTTGCGGCAGCAGCGCGTCAATCTTGGCTGCAAGCTTATTGGTTGCCGCGGTCATTTCAGCTTGCTCGCGCAATCGGCGATTAACTGCGGACCTTTGTAAATGAACCCGGTATAGATCTGCACCAGCGCGGCACCGGCGTTGATTTTTTGTTGCGCGTCGTCGGCCGACATGATGCCGCCGACACCGATGACGGGAATGTTTCCCTTTAAGTGTTTGACCAATTGCCGCAGTACTTCGGTCGACGGCGAGAATAGTGGGCGGCCGGAGAGTCCGCCGACTTCATGGGCGTGTTTTTGTCCCATTACCGCGTCGCGTGAAACAGTGGTGTTGGTCGCAATGGCACCCTCGAAGCCGTACTGGAGCAGCAGCGCCGCGATATCGCGGATCGCGCCAAGGTCGAGATCCGGCGCGATTTTGAGCAGCAGCGGCACGCTGCGTTTGTGTTGTTTGGCGAGGCGTCGCTGCTCATCCTTGAGCGTTGACAGGAGTTTTTCGAGTTGTGCGGCAGTCTGCAAGTCGCGTAGACCCTGGGTGTTCGGCGAGGAAATGTTCACCGTGACGTAGCTCGCGTGCGAATAAACGCCGCGCAGACACGTGACGTAATCATCGACCGCGCGCTCGGTCGGCGTGTCGGCGTTCTTGCCGATGTTGAGGCCGAGCACGCCGCGATACTTTGCCGCCGCAACATTGCGCAGAAATGCGTCGAGGCCATCGTTGTTGAAACCAAGCCGGTTGATGAGTGCCTCTCGCGCGGTGAGGCGAAACAGTCGCGGCTTCGGGTTGCCTGGCTGTGCGCGCGGCGTGACCGTGCCGACCTCGATAAAACCAAATCCGAGTGCGGCGAGCGCATCGATGTAAGCGCCATTCTTGTCCAAGCCCGCTGCAAGCCCGACCGCGTTGTCGAATGAAAGTCCAAGCAGGGTGCGGGGTTTGAGCACTTTTTGCCCGAAAACGCCCGCCAAATGGACACTTTCAAGTTTTTTAAGACTCCTGAGCGCGACGTGGTGCGCGAGTTCGGGATCCAGCTTGAACAACGCGGAGCGCGCAATTGAATACAACACAGGATGCCTTGGAAGAGAACAAACAGGCTAGATTTTAATGTAGGGTGCGCCGTGCGCACCAAGTCCATGCTGTCAGCGCAAGCTGGTGCGCGCGGCGCACCCTACAACGGCTCCCAAACGCCTTTATGAAGTCCTTCAATCGGCTGGAAGTTCGCTTTGTAATTCATCTTGCGGCTTTCACGAATCCAGTAACCGAGATAGAGGTAGGACATTGCGCGCCGCTTGGCTTCGGCAAGCTGCCACAAGATGCTAAAGGTGCCATAGCTGCGGCGCTGGTCGGTGGGTTCGTAAAACGTGTACACCGACGAAAGCCCATCGTTGAGCTCATCGATGATCGACACCATCTTGAGCGCGCCGCGTTCTCGAAATTCAACTAATTCACTCCTGACATTGCTCTGCAACAGAAAATGCGAATACTGCTCGCGCGAATCATGATCCATGCCGCCGCCCTGATGCCGCGCGGACTGATAGCGACGGTAGAGGGCGTAGTGCTCGTGCGAAAAACGTAAATCCGTCACTCGCACCGTCATGGCGTCGAGCTGGCGCGCAACGCGACGCTGATTGCGGTTGGGAACAAATTGTCTCGCCAGCACGCGCACCGGTACGCAAGCGCGGCAGTGGTCGCAAAAAGGGCGATAGGTGAATGCGCCGCTGCGCCGGAACCCAGCCGAGACCAAGGTGCTGTAAGCGTTGCTGTCGATCAGATAGCTGGGCGTGGCGACCTGCGAGCGCGCCAGCCGTCCCGGCAGATAGCTGCAAGGATAGGGTACCGTGGCGTAGAACTGCAGGTTGGCAAACGGGAGGTCGTTGAGTTTTGACATCGGTCAAATCGCGCGGGTCCAAGCCGACGGGGCATCGTCAGGCAATGGTGAGTTTATCAAGTCGCCCAGACGCTGCAAGAATTCACTGCGCGAAATGGCGCGCGCGCCGAATCGCGCCAGATGCCGCGTTTGTTGCTGGCAGTCAATCAGGCGAAAGCCGTCGTTCTGGAGTTTTTGCACCAGCGTGGCAAACGCGACCTTCGATGCGTCACTCACGTTGGCGAACATCGATTCGCCGAAGAATACGCGGCCGATGGCGACGCCGTACAAGCCGCCCGCTAACTCCCCGTCAATCCAGCTTTCCGCCGAGTGCGCAAAACCTTGCTTATGCAATTGCGTGTAAGCGTTTTGGATTTCTTCGACAATCCAGGTGTCGCCACCCGGCTCGCGCGGTGCTGCGCAGCCTTCAATGACACGACCAAATGCAGTATCGAAGGTCACGTCGAATTTTTGCTGGCGCAGCGTTTTGGCGAGCGAGCGTGCAAGTATAAAATCGTCAGGGAATAACACCATGCGCGGATCCGGCGTCCACCACAGAATCGGCTGGCCGTTGGAAAACCACGGGTATATCCCTTGCGAATAGGCCGAGATGATGGTCTCCGATCGCAAATCGCCACCAGCGCAAAGCAAACCATCGGGCTCGACCAGCGCGGTGTTCGGACTCGGAAAGCGTGCGCCGCGTGTAATCCACGGAATCATGGCGTCACTACTAGCATTGCACCGTCTGCGCCGAATGCGCCGCCAGATCGCGCACGGTGGCGGTGCCGGTCACGGGTTGACTGGCGCGCGCGCCGCCATACTCAAGCGACAATTTGAATGCGTACTTCTTGAAGAACTCGTCGAACTTTTCGCCGCCGAAGGTACCCGTGACAAAAATCTCGTCGGTCTTGGCGTCGTGCTCAAGCAGAATTGTGGCGAGCGGCTGCGGCGCCGGTCCGCCGACCACGCGTGCACCATTCGACGGGTCGTACACACTCTTGTCGGCACAGCAACCGATGATGTTGCCGTTGGGACTCAAGGGCGACGGCTTGTCGCGAAAGCTGATGAAGCTGACTTGCGGGGACGGGTAGGCGAGCCTATGCGCACAAATGGCCGAGTAGGCGACGATCGCTTGTTTCGGGCCGACGCCGCCCGGCCAGACGTAGCTCTCGCCTTGCTCGGTCACCAGTTCAACCGAGTTTTTGGTCACGCGCCTCAAATTCAGTAAAAAGCACGGCGTTGATTCAAACGGGTAGTTGAAAACGTAATTGTGATTGGCCTTGAGCGATTTTGCGCGAATCGGTTTGCCATCAGCGTCGACCAATTTGACGCGTGCGTAGTGTTTTACCTTGGCGACGACGCCAGTCTTTTTGGCGGGTAGCGCGTTGCCCGCAAGTGAGGGTGTTTGGGCGTCGCCGCGCGCGTTCATGCTCGCCCCACAACCTGCGCCGCCACCGGCACTCACCACGCACAACTGAATGAAGCGACGTCTTTGCATCAAATCACGCCTTGCAGAATTTGCACGTCCACGGTGGCACCCGCGTCCACATTGCCGACGTGGTCATGCAACATGATGAAGCAATTGGCGTCGGACATCGATTTCAGAATACCGCTGCCTTGCTCACCGGTAGTGCGGACTTTCCACACGCCATCCTCCAGATACAACACGCCGCGCTGAAACTCGGTGCGCCCCGGCGCTTTCTTGATGGCCGAGGTGCACACCGCCTTGAGCAACGGCTGCACCGGTAGTGGTGAGACGCCCTGCAACGTCAACAGCGCGTCGCGCACAAACTGATAGAAGGTGACCATGACGCTGACCGGATTTCCGGGCAGGCCAAAAAAATGGGCACCTTGAATTTTTCCGTAGGCGAGCGGTCGGCCCGGTTTCATGGCGATTTTCCAGAATACAACTTCACCGAGCTTGGCGAGCAATGTTTTGACGAAATCGGCTTCACCGACGGACACGCCGCCAGAGGTGATCACCACATCGGCGATGCTGGCCGCTTCACGAAACGCCGCTTCAAGAATCGGCGGATCATCGCGCACCACGCCCATGTCAATGGCCTCGACGCCCATCGCCGCAAGCATGCCGAAAATCGTGTATCGGTTGGAATCGTAAATTTCGCCTTCACCGAGCGGCGAACCGATCGAGACCAGCTCGTCGCCGGTCGAGAAAAAAGCCACACGCAGCGGTCGCACCACAGAAATTTCGCTGATGCCGAGGGATGCGATCAAGCCCAATTCGGCCGGACGCACGATGCGGCCTTTTTGCAGCGCGACCGCACCGACCTTCAAGTCCTCGCCAGCCTCGCGAACGTTTTGTCCCCGTTTCACACCAGCAGCGAAGGTGATTTTCTGGCCTGCCGCCACGGCACGCTCTTGCATGATGACCGTGTCGCATTCGAACGGCACCACGCCACCGGTGAAGATGCGCGCGCATTGTCCCGCAGCGACCGCACCCGTAAAAGGCTTGCCCGCAAAACTGGTGCCGACTTCGGTCAGCGTGGTCTCATCGCTCGCGGCGAGGTCGGCAAAGCGCAGCGCCCAGCCATCCATCGCCGAATTGCGATGCGCGGGCACATTGACGGGCGAGAGGATATCCTCGGCCAGCACACGGCCGAGTGCTGAGCGTATTGGCAACCGCGCGACGCCAGCAATCGGGGTCAAGAACGTGTGAATGAACGCACGCGCTTTGTCGACCGGCATCGAATTCGGATCGTAGTCGTCGGCACATGAGGCTTCTGAAATCGTCAGTGGCATGAAATGGCAATCTTGATAATGGAAGTGGAGCGCCGATACACGCGGCCAAGATGGCGGCAGCGCAGGCGATGCAGCCATTCTAGTACCGAGACGCGAGCTGACGCACGCCGACGCCGTTTGGGCGCTTACGACTTGGGTTCGAGCGCCCTGAGTTCGTCCGTCGTATTGATGTTGGCGAACGCATCCGCCTCATCGTCAAACGACACTTCAACAACCTTGAGTGTCGCGTACCATTTGTCGATTTTGCGTTGCCCGCTGGCCAAAAACGCGCGTAGGTGCGGCTCGAGCGCGGTCTTGGTCAGGCAAAACACCGGGTGCGTTTGATCGAATGTCTTGGCCACGGCAAGATCAGCGCCCTGCGCGTCAAGCGCCGCATTCAAGCGCGCCACCAGATCGCGCGGCAGAAACGGCGAATCGCACGGCGCGGTCGCGATCAATGGCGTGGTTGCGCCGCACATGCCAACGTGCAACCCGGCAAGCGGTCCGGCGAACCCATCGATGGCGTCCGGCACCACACGATGGCCGAAGGCCTGGTAGGTGGCGAGATTGCGATTGGCGTTGATGATGATTTCGCCGACCTGTGGCGCGAAGCGTTCGAGCACATGCGCCACCATCGGCTGCCCGCGAAATAATTGCAAACCTTTGTCGACCTCGCCCATGCGCGAGCCGCGGCCGCCGGCGAGGATCAATCCCGTGATCTGATTGGTCATTTCCCCTCCCTTGACGGGAGAGGGGTAGGGGAGAGGGTGGTGTTCGCAGGCTGCAAGTGTTCCAAGATGCGACTCAGCACGCCATCGAGGTTTTGCATAATTTTGTTGTTCCAAAACCGCAGCAGCACAAACCCCTGACCGCGCAGCCACTCATCACGTTCAACGTCGGTCGCACAATCATTGTGTTGCCCGCCGTCGGCTTCAATGATCAAACGCCTTTCAAGGCAAACAAAATCGACAATGTAGCGACCGATCGGTTGCTGGCGCTTGAACTTTGCATCGCCCAAGCGGTGCGCCCGCAGTTGCTGCCCCAGCATGTTCTCGGCGTCCGTTGGCTGAGACCGAAGTTGTTTGGCGCGCCCCAGTGCGCTCATCTGTGTAGCCGCTTGTGCCCGGTAAACATCAGGTAATGCTTATTCACCGCCCGCCCGATCATGGTGAGGCCGACCTGTTTGGCAATGTCGTAGCCCATCTGCGTCAGCCCGGAGCGCGACACCAGCACCGGCATGCGCATCTGCGCGGCCTTGATCACCATCTCGGAGGTGAGCCGCCCGGTGGTGTAGAAAATCTTGTCGCTGCCATCGACGCCTTCGAGCCACATCCAGCCGGCGATGGCATCGACCGCATTGTGGCGACCGACGTCCTCAACGAACGTCAGAATCGCGCCGTCTGTCATGCTCGCCAGCGCACAGCCGTGCACGGCACCCGCCTGCTTGTAGATCGATTCGTGAACGCGCACATTGTTGAGTACAGCAAACAGTGTTTCTTGTTTGAGCACGACGTCGTCGCGCAGGTGAATGGTGTCGACTTCTTCCATCAAGTCGCCGAACACGGTACCTTCGCCGCAGCCGGTGGTCTTGGTGCGCTTGGACATTTTTTCGTCTAGGTTGGTCAGTCCGTGGCGCGTCACCACCGAACACGCATTGACTTCCCAATCCACCTGTACCGAGACAATTTCGTCGATTGATGCAATGAGACGCTGGTTGCGAAGATAGCCGATCACCAGCGCCTCCGGTGCGGCGCCGAGGGTCATGATGGTCAGAATTTCGCGCTTGTCGATGAATATCGTGAGCGGATGTTCGCCGGCGATCGACGTCGGCTGGGTGGTGCCATCGGCGTCAACCGCGTCAACCATGAAGGTGGCCGGACGTGAGGCGTCGGTGAGGATGGGTCGGTACATCGGGTTACTTTTTGCCGCCGCTGATGAGCATCGTGAAACCGACGGCCGATACCGCGAGCGTGAGAATCAACACCAACGTGCTGGTGGCCCCTGTGGTCTGCGCGGCATAGACAAAAATCGCCCACGGCGCGATCAACAACAGCAGGGCGATAGCGTTTTTCATGGATGCAAAGCTCATTGATAGGCGGGCGTTTCCAGGCAAAATGCCATGGAAACGCCCGTCAGTGCTAGGGTTTATGGCGTTGTGGCGCATGCTTGCGTGGCGGCAACTTGTTCGTCGCCGACGAGATTGAGCTTGATGGAAAGTCGCAACGCAGCGAGAACGGCGAGAGATTCCTTCATGGCAACCCTTTGTCGGTGGTGAATGTGGGCGAATATCGTGGGCTTAGTTGCTGGCACTGCGCAGCCACTTTACCAGCGGGTAGGCGGCTTCGAGTTGCGCGCCGATCCATGCCGCCAAATCCTTGGGCGAGCGTTTGTGCAGATTGAGGGTGGTCTCACAGAAAAAGTGCCGATTCTTCAGGTACTCAGCGAGCGGGTGTTCCTTGTCGTAGCCCTTTGGCACGCGCCATCGCCTCATCTCTGGTCGTGCCGTAGGCGAGCGCACCGGGCAGTTCAGGCACTTCCGCAATCCAGCGGCCATCGACTTCTTGTTCGCACTCAACATGAAATTTCATGTTGGAAACTTTCGTTTGATCGTGTTGGCAATCAGGGATGGATGCTACTCACCCGCCAATAAAACTCATCTCAACCTTGCGCGCCTTCGCCGTCTCGGCCGTGCGCATCTCGGAATAGTTGTCCGTGCGCTGCTGCCAGATACCACACAGCGCATCGGCAATCGCCGCGTCGTTGGCGTCACCGCGCAACAACGACTTGATGTCGTAGCCTTTTTGCGCGAACAAGCAGGTGTAGATCGAACCATCGGTCGACAGCCTGGCGCGCGTGCAAGTCCCGCAAAACGCTTCAGTGACGCTCGAAATCACGCCGAACTCGCCGGAGCCGTCCGCATACTTCCAACGCTTGGCGACTTCGCCGACGTAATTCGGATTGGCAGGAGCGCAGGGAAACACCGCGTTGATGCGTGCCACCACGTCTCTGGAGGCAATCACGTCGTCCATGCGCCAGCCGTTGGTCGAACCGACATCCATGAATTCGATAAAGCGCACCGTGTTACCGGTGCCCCTGAAGTGCCGCGCCATGTCGATAATAGAATGATCATTCACGCCGCGCTTGACCACCATGTTGATTTTGACTTCGGCAAATCCGGCGGCGTTGGCGGCATCGATCGCCTCCAATACTTTGGCGACTGGGAAATCCACATCGTTCATGGCGCGAAACGTGGCATCGTCGAGTGAATCGAGCGACACGGTAAGGCGGTCGAGTCCGGCCGCTTTCAACGACACAACCTTGGCCTTGAGCGCTGAACCGTTGGTGGTCAGCGTCAGAACGATGCCGTCGAGCTTAGCCAGCATCGCCACCAAGTCTTCGAGACCACGCCGCATCAGTGGCTCGCCCCCGGTGAGACGAATTTTTTTTACGCCGAGGCTAACCGCGATACGAGCGACGCGAGTGATTTCCTCGAAACTCAGCACTTCTGCTTTCGGCAGATATTGATAGTCGCTGTCAAAAACTTCCTTGGGCATGCAATACGTGCAGCGAAAGTTGCAGCGATCCGTGACTGAAATGCGCAAGTCACGCATTTGCCGCCCGCGCGTGTCGAGCAGCGCGCCGCTGCCCACCGCGCGCGCTTGCGGCAGTGCCACGCCCGCGCGGCGCAGGTCGTGGATGGGAATGATGGTGGTGCCTTTGTCTGACATGTACCAAGTATAGCGCGGCTACTCTATGCACCGCGCTGCTCGACTCCTTCCTCCGCTTGTGAAAGGCTGAGAAGGGGGTCGTTATGCTTCATCCACGACTGCTGCAACCTTCGCAGGATTTCCGGCAACCCCATCCCAACCTTCCCCTGTGGCAGGGGAAGGGGCCGCCCAGTGGTGAATCGCGACCTCCATCCGCACGGCCAGTTGCGTCAACATCGCGGTGGCAGGGGAAGGGGCCGCCCAGTGGTGAATCGCGACTCCTTCCCCCGCTCGCGGGGGAAGGTTGGGATGGGGGACGTAGCCGGCCAGCGGTGTATTTTTTCATCTCTCACAAACTGGTTTAACATCGTGGCATGACCAACGTGCAGCCGCATCCTTCCTTTGCCATCTCGGTGGTGATGGAAAAAATTACCATCAACAACCGTTGGCAGTCGCACCGCTGGCAGCCAGCCGGTATCGTGCCAGACGACGGATCGCGCCAGGAGGCGCAAGTCATGTCCGCACGACCTGAGCTCACGCAAATTCTGTTTCCCGGCTTTGCCTTGCAAGTGCACGCCGACGAAGCTGAAGGCTATTACCTGAACATCACCGCGCCCGCGCCGTGCGTGTTCGTCATGTGGCGGCTACGCGAAGACGCGCCAGACGAGGCGTATCCGCACTCGGTCACGCTGTCGTACAACGAAGCGGCGCGCTGGATGGATGCACAGGAAAAAGTCGATGGCGTCGACATGCCGTCTGAAATTCGCGCCGCGCTCACCGACTGGGTGCGTGATAACTATCGACCGCCGGAAAAAAAGCAACGCCGCCGTCCGGCGTCGTTCACCAGCAAAGAGGGTCGCTACAAGAGCGGCATGTCGCAATGAGTGGCGAAGGATTTTTCTCGCGCTGGTCGCGGCAAAAGGCGGCAGCGCCCGCCGCCGCAACCGTTGCCGAGGTCACCCAAGCTGAAAACAAAAACACAAGCCCTGGTGCGGTCGTCGAGGCAAAAGTGCCTGAAAGTGTGCGCCAGACGGACACTTTGTCGACGAGTCCCCAAACGACTGCGCCACCGCTGCCGGCCATCGACAGCCTCAATGTAGCGTCCGATTACACGCCCTTCATGGCGCGTGATGTGGCCCCCGAGCTGCGCAATCAGGCGATGAAAAAACTGTTCACCGATCCGCACTACAACATCATGGACGGGCTCGACACGTATATCGACGACTACGGCAAGCCCGACCCACTGCCGGAAGGTTGGCTGCAACTGATGAATCAATCCAAGACGCTGCGTCTGTTTGAAACGGAACCCGAGGCAGAAACGCAAGCGGTCGCCGCGCCACCATTACCCACGCCGCCCGACAGCGCCGAGACCGCGGCTGTGCAACAGGCGGCACCCGTCGCATCAGAGGCCGCTGCTGCGGACGAACTGGCCTCGGTGGCGGTGGTACCGGTCACGCCGAGCGCCGCGCCGACCAAAATATGATCAGCCGCTGTTACCGCCGATGGTGTAGCGCGGCGTCGCGACGTCACTAAACTCAACACAGCCGTGCCATTGTCAACGCCAACGCCAATGCCAACGCATCCGAATCACGTTTATCCTAGGAACTTGAATTGAGCACTACTACTACGCTGGACAAGCACACGGGCGACGCCAAATCGGCAGCGCTCTTGGCACTCGCATCGCTGCCGCCGTTCGAGCCGGTTGCCAGCGTGAGTTACCAATCGGCCGGCAGGCTGCTCATCATCGGCGGCGACGCCACGGTTGACGAGGCGGTGGTGGCGCTCGGTGGCACGCTTTCGGTCGCCGTGTTCTGGACCGCGCCGACGCCACCTCCGGGCTGGGCCAATGCCGAGGTGAGCCGCGGCGACATCGTCAGCTTGGACGGCTATCTGGGTGCTTTCGCCTTGACGTGGCGCAGCGCGCCACAGGCCGCCGTCGAGCAAGCCGCGTTTGATCTGATACTCGATTTGCAAGCCACCCCCGTGTTCACCATGCCGACACCGCCACAAGGCTACCTGCATGCGCGTCCGGACGATGCGAGCGCCCGTGCCGCAGCACTCGCGGCGTTGCCGGACATGGTCGGCGAATTCGAAAAGCCTAAATTCTTTGCCTACAAGGAATCGATCTGCGCACACAGCCGTTCGAGCAAACGTGGCTGCAACAAGTGCATTGAGGTGTGTTCGGCGGTGGCCATTGCGAGTGCTGGCGACAAGGTCGTGGTCAATCCACACCTGTGCATAGGTTGCGGGGCGTGTGCCACGGTGTGTCCGTCCGGTGCCATGAGCTACCAGTATCCGCGAGTGGCTGATCGCGGGGCACAATTGCGCAGCATGCTGGGTGCGTATCGCGAGCGCGATGCGGCGGCAGCGGCACCGATTGTGGTTCTTCACAACGGTGGCGATGGCGCAGCGGCGCTCGCAGCGATTGAACTTGCGGAAAACGTACTGCCGATTGAGGCTTGGCACGTCGCCTCGATCGGGCTCGATGTGCTGCTCGGTGCGGTGGTCTATGGCGCGCAGGGCGTGGTGGTGCTGTCGGAAGGCAGCGAAGCACCCGCGTACCGCGCGGCAAGCGAAGCCGAAATGCAAACGGGCGACATTATTCTCAACGCGCTCGGCTACACGGGCAGCCACTTTGCTTGGTGCGACGCGGCGAGTCTCGCTCAACGCACTCATGCCATTGAAAAGGCAACGGCGTGCGGCAAACTGGCAACCTTTCATTTGTCCAACGACAAGCGCACCACCATCGAGTTTGCGGTCGAGCATTTGGCCCGTCACGCGCCCTTGGCCGCCACACCGGATGAAATTGCGCTGCCCGCGAATGCCATGTGGGGCGGAGTGAAGGTCAACGAAGCGACCTGCACCATGTGTTTGGCGTGCGCGGGTGCCTGTCCAGTCTCGGCGCTGATGGACGGCGGCGAGGCGGCCGAAATGCCACAGCTCAGGTTTCTCGAACGCAACTGCGTGCAATGCGGGCTTTGCGCCAGCACCTGCCCGGAGAACGCCATCACGCTGCTGCCGCGCCTGTTAATGACCGATCAGCGCAAGACGGCGGTCATTCTCAACCAAACCGAGCCGTTCAACTGCATTTCCTGCGGGAAAGCCTTAGGAACACGCAAACTGATCGACACGATCCTCGGCAGACTGGCGGGGCACTCGATGTTTCAGGCCGAAGGCAGTCTGAAACGCTTGCAAATGTGCGCCGATTGCCGCGTGGTCGATATGATGTCGAACAAAAACGAAATGTCGATTCTGACCGGAAGAACCATCGAATGAGCGCTGCTGGCGAATCCGCTGACGTCGTCGAAGCTGCGGTCAAGTTTGACGCGCCGCGCAGCATCGCGCCAGAAGATCAGGCACGCGCCGACTACTACGCGCTGCTCGCCACGCTGTTCTACGGTGAGCCGGACGCGAGGCTGTTACAAGCCATGGCCGTGGCTGAACCGCCGCTCGGGGTGCTGGCAGAGGCGTGGCATCGCTTGGCTGCGGCCTCTAACGTGGTGCCCGAGGACGCCCTCAGCGAGGAGTACGCCGCCGTGTTCGTCGGCATGGGCCGCCCGCCGGTGATGCTCTACGGCTCGTTTTACATGGCCGGATTCATGATGGAAAAGCCACTTGCTGCACTGCGGCAAGATTTGGGTAAACTCGGCTTTGCGCGCGCGCCCACCGTGCGCGAACCGGAGGATCATCTGGCGGCCATTTGCGACGTGATGCGGGCGATGATTCAAGGCAGCGTCGATGCCAACCCGCACTCAATCGAGGCGCAAAAAATATTTTTCATGACCCACGTCAATCCGTGGGTTTTTGCTTGCACAAGCGCGATTTCGGTGTATCCTCAATCCAACTATTACAAGCACGTGGCGGCGTTCGCCGCGGCGTTTTTCGAAGTTGAACGCGAAGCTTTCGAGATGCAGTAAGTTTTTTTGTTCGCCGTCAATTCATGCATGGAGGTATGAAATGAAGCCAAAAAACACCAGAGCCGATCGACGTAATTTCTTGCTGGGCGCAACGCTCGGCTCCGCTGGTGCCCTCGCAGGCGCGGCGGCACTAATAACCGGCAAGTCGGTTACCGAAATACTTCCGGCAGCGCTGCCGGCCACGGAAACGGTAACGGGCTATCGCCTCACGCCGC
>JBCKPM010000041.1:0-14909 GCA_038901675.1 Usitatibacteraceae bacterium
CACCGTCTCCCGCGTCGTATGCTTCTCGATGCATTCCAGTAGAGCGAAGGCGTCATAACGTGACTTCGGAATCCGAAGCTCGCAGGCACCTTTGCCTCGGATCGCCAGTGTCAGAATCACCGCATCGGGATCAATCTCGTCATGCGTTTCCATCGCATAGCGCAGGCCGGGATCGCTTTCGAGCTTGGGGTTCGGGTGGTGCTTTTTCTTTTGACTCGCCATTTTCACTATCAAGCGCTCGTAGTGATTGCTGATCTTTCCCCGCTTCGCCCCTTCGCGCCGACAACAGGCCGCTTACCTTTGGCAATGAGTGGGGCAGCGGGGGTATGGTTATATTCATTGTTTCCGTTAGACGGTGCAGTGGCAGCGCCAAAAAGTGCCATTTTCGCACCGTGAGGCGGTGCAGCTACGTGGTCAGCCACACCGTGAGGCGGTGCAGTACCGCACCGTGAGGCGGTGTGCAGCTTGTGTTTTCCAATGACCGGAAAGGCGTCCATAAAATGCCATGCGCCGTGGTGATAATGCTTCGATTGAATATCCAGCCCGACGAAGTTTGAAATTGGTAGCCATGTCACTGCGTACAGGTTTGCACCCGCGTTTAGTCCACCCTGTCTGGTCTGAATAATCAGGCCGCGCTCGATCAATTCCAGCTTTGCACGATGCAGAACATCGTTAGAAGTCCATCCGCGTTTTTTCATCCACGGTGCAGCCATATGAATGTGCCCGTTGTTTCGGCCATTGTGTTGGCGTAACAAGTCGAACAATAGCGAGCGTGCAGGGTGCCCTGCGCCCATGAATGCGACAGAATCAAGCAACCCATGCGGCAGCGCGCTGTAGAGCCCTTGGCACGGCTCTAACGGCTTCTTATGCTTGGCCATGATGGGGGTGCATCGGCTTCGTGTGCCGCACCGAATGCGGCCTGGTGCTCGGTGTTGATCGCGGCCGCCAGCGTGATATGATCGGCTTGCAATGCAGTTTGAAATCCGCCAGCGCCCAGCCCCCGCTGGGCGTTTCCACGATTGAGATTGGATTGCGGGCGCTTCATACCGCACCCCCTGCCGCTTTGATGCGCGACTCAATCCAGCTATTGATAGCTTCCGAGTCCCACGCAACCGCCCGGCCATTTTTGCTGAGTTTGATTGGCGAGGGGAATTCGCCAGTTTTAACTTTGGAATAGATCGCACTGCGACCCAATCCGACTTGATGCTTTACATCGGGTAAGCGCAGTAAGCGCCGGTAGTGTTGAGTCATTGATGTTCCTTTATCAATGGCTCGCAAAGTCGTAGACGAAAAAAAAGACCAAGCGAGCCGATACAACGTCTCAGAGCTGCGTACTCTGAATCATTGCACCGCGTTCACTGGGTCTCTATCGGCTAACTACCGCTCTCGACTGCTACTTACTGGTGCTACCAAAACTCGGATTTCACCGAGCACTGCAATGAAGGAATGCCAACCTTCTCACTATTGAAACCGTAGCAAAGTTATCTGCTAGCTGCCTTGAGTGGCAGGGGCAAAAACGAATACTAAGTATTTATACAGTCTTTTTTCGTTCCGCACAAGTGTTTTTTGTTCCGTCCGCGTTCAATGCGGAAGTTACGAAAACTACGCCTGCCGGGGAAGGGTTCCCGGTGTTCCCGCCGTCGCGGTAGGTGCGGCTATTCGGTTTGCGCTAAGCGGCTTGCATCGCTTTGCCGATTGGCGTCACGTTCGTTTTTGGGTTCGCCATTGCGTCAATCAAGTTTGCCCAATCTTGCATCATGGCGATGCGCTCAGGCAGATACTCGGCGCGGTTGTATGCACTGCGGACGGCGTTGCGCTCCTTGTGCGCTAGCTGGCGCTCGATAACGTCCGGCCGATAGTTCAATTCGTTTAGCAGCGTTGATGCCGTAGTCCGCCAGCCGTATTGAGAAAAAATACCGGCATATCCCATGCGCTCTAGGACTCGGTTAAGCGTTGTCAGGGATAGGCACTTCTGCGGGTCGCGTTGATTAGGGAAAAGGAATTTTTGCCCGCCGGTAAATGCCTTGAGTTCGGTAAGCAGGGCAACGGCTTGCGCGCTGAGCGGCACAACGTGAGCCTCTCTCATTTTCATGCGATGCGCCGGGACATTCCAGCGAGCGCCCTCAATATCAAACTCGCTCCATTCGGCTTGTCTCAATTCACTTGGCCGCACAAAGGTCAGCATGAGTAAGCGCATGGCGATAACGGTAATCCGATAGCCGCCATACTCGGACAGCTTCGCCATGAAGTTCGGGAAGTCGGTTTTCGCGAGCGGCTTTTTATGCTGCACCTTTGGCCGCTTAATAGCCCCCTTGAGCGCCGCTGCCGGGTCGTGATCCGCTAATAGCTTAGTAACGGCATATCGGAAAATGGCGCTCAGCCATTGGCGCATCAGGATCGCCAGCGAGGGTGCGCCGCGCTTTTCCATGCGCTCAATAATGGCGAGTAAGTGCGCCGCCGAGATGGTTCTCATCGGCAGAAAGCCGATATGCCGGTATGCGTCTAGCTTGAGGGTGCGCTCGACTTGGTGGAGATATGTGCCAGACCAATGATTGCGGTTGCGTTCGATCCAAGCCTTTGCGACCGTTTCAAAGTCATTGGCATTCTCAGCCGATTGCGCGAGTTCTGCGGCCTTGCGGTTGTGCGATGGGTGGATGCCCTGCTTCACCATGCTGCGGCACCGGTCGCGCTCTATACGCGCCTCAGCGAGGGTAAATACGTACCGCTTGCGCCGTTCTGCCGCCGCCCCGTCGATTGCATCCTGAGCGGCTTTCAATTCCTCTGGGGTCAGTTTGCCTCTAGGCACTTTCTCATCGTTACCCGGTTTGCCGTACTCGCCAATGGCAAACACGTTTTCTTTTCCCCCGATCCGATACCGATAGCGCCAGAGTTTCACGCCGCTAGGCCGCACCTCAAGGTAAAGCCCCTTCTCGTCGGTTAGCTTCTGCGGTTTGTCGCCAATCTTTGCAGCTTCAATCTCTGAGGTCGTAAGTGCCATTTGCGGGTACCGGTAAATTGATACCCGCAACGATACCCGCTTTTTTTCCGGATTGCAACGGACTACTCCGGTCGCTACCGGCGCATAACCCTCTGTCTTTTATTGGTATTCTCTGGGATTCCAGACTTCTTTGGACTAGCTCGGCTAAGGATGCCAGTTATCAATCATCAGCAGCATCGATATCCCCGCCCGCGATAAAACGCACCGAATACATCAAGGACACGGTCAATATCGGCGCTCGACACATCCAGATGCGTGACCAATCGGGTACGCGCACCGACAAACGCGATAATGTCGTGCTGATCGAGATGAGCTTGCAGTGGCACCACGTCGGTCGCCGGCACATCGACGAACACAATATTTGTTTGCGGTATCTGCACGTTGAGACCTGGCATCGCCGCCAACGCCGCAGCCATTCGACTCGCGTGTTGATGATCGTCGGCAAGTCGATCGACATGATGATCGAGCGCGTAAATACCGGCCGCCGCAAGAATTCCCGCCTGACGCATGCCGCCGCCGAGCATTTTGCGGTGACGATGTGCGCGGGCAATGAGCGCATGCGACCCGCACAGCACTGAGCCGGCCGGTGCACCAAGACCCTTCGACAGACACACCGACACCGAATCAAAATAGGCACAAATGTCTTTCACGCTACGCTTGGTCTTGACCGCTGCATTGAATAACCGCGCGCCGTCGAGATGCATCGCCAGCGATTTTTCGCAGGCGAACGCTGTGACTGCAGCGATGTAACTTTCGGGGACGACCATGCCACTGATCGTGTTTTCGAGAGCAATCAACCGCGTGATCGCGAAGTGCGAATCATCCGGCTTGACGGCGGCGCGAATTTTGTCGAGCGGAATGGTACCATCGGCGTCATTTTCAATCGGCTGCGGCTGAATGGAACCCAGCACCGCCGCGCCGCCACCTTCGTACTTGTAGGTGTGGGCGTTTTGTCCGACGATGTACTCGTCACCGCGCGCGCAATGCGCCATCAATGCGCAAAGATTGCTCTGCGTGCCCGAGGGTAAGAACAGCCCCGCTTCCATGCCGACCATGGTCGCCATCTTTTGCTGTAGCACGTTCACCGTGGGGTCGTCGCCGAAAACATCGTCGCCGACATCCGCCCGCGCCATGACCTCGCGCATCGCAGCGGTCGGTCGCGTCACGGTGTCGCTTCTCAAGTCAATTTTTTTCATCGCCTCGCCTCTATTGCTGACCCGGGCTATCGAGTCCGGCAGTCACCATCTCCGCCGCGCGCAGCAGTGCGCGCGCCTTGTTTTCCGTTTCCTGCCATTCGAGTTCCGGCACCGAGTCGGCCACAATGCCAGCCGCTGCTTGCGCGTAGAGCACACCATCTTTAATCACGCCGATTCGAATCGCAATCGCCAAATCAAGATTGCCATTAAATCCCAAATAGCCGACAGCGCCCGCATAGATGCCGCGCTTGGAGGGTTCAAGTTCATCGATGATTTCCATTGCACGCACCTTGGTCGTGCCGGTCACCGTGCCGGCCGGAAACGTCGCGCGCAGTAAGTCGATGGGGCCGACATCGTCGCGAATCACGCCATCGACGTTGGACACCAGATGCATGACATGCGAGTAACGCTCAACTACGTACTGTTCGGTCACTTTCACACTGCCGACCTTGGCAATGCGCCCGATATCGTTGCGGCCGAGGTCAATCAGCATCAAGTGTTCGGCCAACTCCTTCGGGTCAGCGCGCAATTCGGCCTCCAACGCAAAATCCTGCGCCGGCGTGGCACCGCGTTTGCGCGTACCGGCGATCGGTCGCAGCGTGACCTTTTCGCCTTCTTGCCGCACCAGAATTTCCGGCGACGCGCCGACGATATGGAAAGCGCCCATATCAAAATAAAACATATAGGGCGACGGATTGATGGAACGAAGCGCACGGTAAAGATTAATTGGTGGTGCATCAAATGGCTGCGAAATGCGCTGCGAGATTTGCACCTGCATGATGTCGCCGTCGACAATGTAGCGCTTGGCGCGATCGACGGCACGCAGAAAGTTGGCTTTGCCGATTTCCGATTTGGGTTGATGAATAACTCCCGACGGCACATACATCGGCAGCGGCGCATGGCGGCGCAACTGCATCCGAAGCGCCTGCAGTCGATGCTCGGCGTCGTGAAATGCGTTGGCCACACTCGGATCGGCGTAGACGATAATCGTGAGGCGACCTGTGAGGTTATCGATCACGGCCAGTTCGTCGGACAACATTAGCACGATGTCCGGCGCATCGATTACGTCGGGCTTCTCACCGCTCGACTTGGCCAGTTTGGGTTCGATGTAGCGCACCGTGTCGTAACCAAAATAGCCGGCAAGCCCACCGGCAAAACGCAAGCTACCCGCCACTGGTGCCGCGCGAAAGCGCGCCTGATAGCCTTCGATAAATGCCAACGGATCATCGACGCGCACACGCTCGACCATCTGTGGCGCTTGCCCCGCGACGGCACGCAACACCGCCACTTCGCGGTCACGTACTTCCATCCACTCGCGCGCCGGCAGGCCGATGATCGAATAGCGGCCGAAGCGCTCGCCACCAATCACTGACTCGAGCAGATACGAGTGCGGCGCGTTCGCAAGCTTCAGGTAAATCGAAAGCGGCGTATCGAGATCCGCGAAGGTCTCGAGGGTGACGGGGATTCGGTTGTAGCCTTCAGCGGCAAGCCGCTGAAATTGGGCTTCATTCATGGCATTCTCGACTAAGACAGTTGCAACGGGAAAAACGGCACTACGCTGGCGCGCAACACTACCGCCAGTTATGCCATCGCCACGTCCACACTGTTTGATCGACAAACGTCATGATATTTGGGGAGTTGAATGTTTACGCCGCAACTCTAACGTATTTCAGCGCACTCGGCAGATCGTCGATAAACGCGTCGCAGTCGAGGCCGCGCAACTCCTGACCCTCGTTATAACCGTACGACACAATGAACACCGGACAACCCGCCGCGCGTGCCGCGGCCACATCGTGCATTGAGTCGCCGATCATGACGACGGCTTGCGGCTTGACGCCGAAGTGTTTGGCCGCGTGTAACAGCGGCAAGGGGTGCGGTTTTTTCTCGTCCAGCGCATCCCCCGCCAACACCAGATCGAAGTAACTCGCGAGGCCGCTACGTTCAAGCAACGGCAGCGTAAAGCGCTCGGCCTTGTTGGTAATGCACGTGAGCAAAAAGCCTTTTTCGCGAAACAATTCCAAGCCTTCGAATACGCCCGGGAATGCGGGCGAGGCTTGCCCGAGACAAGCCTCGTATTGCTTTTCGAACTGGGCAACCGCGACCTTGGTAGCTGACACGCCAAGTTCACCTACCGCGATTTTCATTGATTTCGACACCAAGTGAGGGATGCCTCGGCCGATGAAATTGCGCACTGCGCCGACTTCAATCGGGCCAAAGCCGAACGCCGCGCGCATCTGGTTGACTGCCGTCGTGATATCGCCGACCGTATCGAGTAGCGTACCGTCAAGATCGATCAACAAAACCTTGGCAGCAACGGGCAACGGATATTTTGGCTTGGCACGATAGTGGATTTTCTTTAGCGCCGCTTTGCCCTCGGTAGCACTTGGCAGGGCGGCTGGGTCGACCGACTCTAACGCAGCCAAACTACCCGCCAGTTGGCCTGTTTCAGGCATTTTTGCCCCAATCACCGCATGGTTGCTTGAGTTTTGTGATTGGTCGTTGTGTTCTGACATATTGCGTCCTGTTCGCGTGCAGCTCGCTGGCGATGACTCGCTCGAACGTCGCGGCCGTCGCGGGCTGTTAAACCGTCGCCAGCGCAGCGCGCATGGCAGCGACCGTCTGTGCGTAGTTAGCGGCGTTGAAAATAGCGGACCCGGCGACAAACGTATCGGCGCCAGCGCGCGCGATGTCGGCAATGTTGTCAGTCTTGACACCACCGTCGACTTCGAGCCACACCTCGCGACCACTCTGGTCGATGCGTTTGCGCGCCTCGCGCAATTTGTCGAGCGCTTCGGCAATGAACTTCTGGCCGCCGAAACCCGGATTCACGCTCATGATAAGAATGAGGTCAACCTTGTCCATCACGTGGTCCAGATACGACAACGGCGTCGCTGGATTGAACACGAGGCCGGCCTTGCAGCCGCACTCGCGAATCAGCGCCAGACTGCGATCGATATGCTCGCTCGCCTCCGGATGAAACGAAATAATGTCCGCGCCCGCCTTGGCAAAATCCGGAATGATGCGATCAACCGGCTTGACCATCAAATGCACGTCAATCGGCACCCGCGAACCGTCGGCGCGCTGTGCGTGCGGCCGCACCGCTTGGCACACCATCGGCCCGATGGTCAGATTCGGCACGTAATGGTTATCCATCACGTCGAAATGAATGACGTCGGCACCGGCTGCGATAACGCTGCGAATTTCTTCGCCCAATTTGGCGAAATCGGCGGACAGGATGGAAGGAGCAATTCGATAGGTCATTGGCAAATTTTACGCGTAAGTGAGGGCCTCAGTTCACCAACATCATCGTGATAGCATTTCGCGATGGACAACTCGAAACAACATGACATTAAAGTCTCTGCGAATGCGTTCTACCTGCCCGACCAATCGGACGAGGACAATGATCAATACGTATTCGCCTACACCATCAGAATAACCAACGTGGGAAGCGTTGGCGCTAAGCTGATTTCGCGCCATTGGATCATCACCGATTCCGACGGAAAAATACAGGAAGTACGCGGCGTCGGCGTGGTCGGAGAGCAGCCCGAGCTAAAGCCTGGCGAATCCTTCGAGTACACGTCGGGCTCATCGATTGAGACCTCGGTCGGCACCATGCGAGGCAGCTACCAGATGCAAGCCGCGGACGGTACGCGATTCGACGCACTCGTCCCTGAGTTCACCCTCTCGGTGCCGCGCGTGCTGCACTAGTGAGGCAAGCACACCCGTCGGTGCGCTGCGCTACCTATCTCGTTCCAAAGGCGCGGGAGTGGGCGAGTCGACCGCTGTTTTCCCCGTGCGCGCGTCGATCAACTTGGCGCGCTTTTTGGTTTTTGGGAACGTCCACCAGACGATGAACGCCGCAACTCCTAACGCCAGAAAAACTTCCAATAATACCCACGCCATGACCGCTATCCCTTCATGTTCGCGCCGTTGCAACGTGCGCCGGATCCCGCGCCGCCGTCGCGCGAGGCCCATCTCATATACTCAACTAATGCCACGAACCCCGATGCCATCCGACACCGCCGACCATATTTTGACACGACCGGAATTGGCGTCGATCGGTCACGCCACGGTGTTTGCATCATTCCTACTGTTGACCGCGTGCGCGTCGTCGCCGCTCGTGCCGCCGACGAATGCAGCAAGCACAGCCGTTCCTGCGCACTTTCCGGGCATGTGTTCCGCGCCGTTGACGACGTGCCCAGTCTGCGCTGCGTGTCCGGCAGCGCCGCCCGAGCCGCTGTTCATCGACCCAGCGAGTACGACGCTCAGCCCGGGGCCGCCGCGCGGGCGATTGCAAGCCGCGTCGTGGGACGCGCTACGGGATTGGAATACCGACGACACGAGCGAGGCGTTGACTGCGTTTGAGCAAGGCTGTGTAGTGTTGCGCACCCGCGTCGAGTGGCAGCCAGTTTGCGACCGAGCCAGCGCCTTGGTCGGCACGAAACCGAACAAGCTGGTCGCCGCAAAATTTTTTCTCGACAATTTCCAACCCTACAAAGTCCTCAACGCTGACGAATCCTCGACCGGCACTGTCACCGGTTATTACGAACCGCTGCTGCGTGGCTCGCGCGCCCCGAGCAGTGTTTTCAAGTACCCAATCTATGCCCAGCCGCAGGATTTGATCTCAGTCGACTTGGCGGATGTCTACGCCGACTTGAAGTTTCGCCGCCTGCGCGGTCGCATTGTGGACAACAAGCTCGTCCCCTACTACGACCGCGCCGAAATCGAATCCGTCAAAGCGCCGCTCAAAGGCCTCGAAATTGTCTGGGTGGACAACGCTGTTGAGTTGTTTTTTCTACAGATTCAAGGTTCGGGTCAGGTGCAGTTGCCTGATGGCTCACGCATCCGGCTCGGCTACGCCGATCAAAACGGCCACCCGTTTCGCTCGCTCGGCGGGCTGTTGATTCGCCGCGGAGAGATAAAACCGGAGCAAGCGTCAATGCAAGGCATCAAGGCGTGGGCGATGCGCAATCCGCGCAAGCTCCAGCAGTTCATGAACGCCAATCCGAGTTATGTGTTCTTCAAAGAGATCAGCGCCGCTGGCAGTGGCCCCATTGGCACCCTGGGTGTCGCGCTGACGGCGGAGCGCTCGATTGCGGTCGACCCGCGCGTGATCCCGCTCGGTGTTCCCGTATTCTTGGCCACCACCTTCCCGGGCAGCAACCAACCTCTGAATCGCCTGATGGTGGCGCAAGACACGGGCGGTGCCATCGCAGGCGCGGTGCGCGTGGATTTTTTCTGGGGGTTTGGCGATGATGCGGGCGCACAAGCGGGCCGCATGAAGCAGCGTGGTGAAAAGTGGGTGCTGTTACCGAACGGTTACGATCCTAACGAGGCTCGCGTCGCGCCGCGCATCGACGCTGGCGCCTTGCCAAAAGCGCTGACGCCGCGCTAATCGGCGGTCGCGCTTTCCAGCCAGGCGCCGCTATTTCTTAGCCGGCGCGGCGGGCGCTTTGTCGAGCCGCACTAGCCCGGCCAATTTTGCTTCGAATGTCGCCAACGGCAACGCGCCGGTAATGCGCTCACCGTCTTCGAAAAATGTCACAGGCGTACCGTTGGCGCGCATTTTCTGGCCGAGCGCGACATTCTGTTCCAACGGTGCGCTGCATCCTTCGGGTGCCGGTGATACCGGTGGCATGTCGCGGAGCATCCAATCCTGCCACGCCGTGACTTTGTCTTTCGAACACCAAATCGCCCTCGACTTGGTGTGCGAAGCCTGCCCTAGGATCGGATACAAGAATATGTATGCAGTGATATTGGTCAGCGTGTTGATTTCGGCCTCGAATTTTTTGCAGTATCCACATCGCGGATCCTCAAAAATCGCGATGCGGCGCGAGCCGTCACCGCGCACGATCTTGATTGCGTTCTCAAACGGCAGTTCGTCGAACTTGATGGCGCTGAGTTTACCCATGCGCGCCGCAGTGACATTGGCGCGCGTGCCAGCGTCGATCAAACTTCCGGTCAGGATAAACGTAGCCTTCTGATCGGTATAAAAAATCTCCGTGCCGGTAAAAACCTCGTACAAGCCGCCGTAGGTAGTCTTCAGGATGCGCTCGGTTTTGAGGTCAGGAAACTTCTTGGCCAGCTCTTTCTTCACATCCTCCGGATTCGCCTGAACGCCGCACGATACGGCGAACACTGTGGCGGCCAGCGCAATGAATATTTTTTTCATTCGATCAACTCTCTGATTAAAAGTGGTGGGGCTTGAACTAGATTCAGATCTCAACGCTTGATTTCGACGCGGCGGGGTCAAGAACGCACCGCGTATTCGGTCGCGATTCGTTTCAGCAACGGCAGTCGGTCAAACCAGTTGAAACCTGTCCGTCTGACCCACTTTGCCACGTTATCGTTCCGTTGAAAAAGTGTGTGCAGACAGTCGGTCAGCTCCCCCATGGCAACGCTGGCCTCAGCGCGCGCACGCGCGTAGCGCCGCAACAGTGCGACGTCACCAATGCCAGACAACGCGCCACGCTCACGCAACACCTCCATCAAACATCGCACGTCACCAAATCCCAGATTGACGCCTTGCCCGGCGAGCGGATGGATGGCGTGCGCCGCGTCTCCGATCAGGGCGGCGGCCGCTGCCACGCAGCGCATGGCGCTGATACGCTGTAGCGGAATCGCCTCAACTGGGGAAGCGTGGGTCAACGCACCAAGACAATCGTGACCGACGCTCGCAACACAATGTGCGAAGTCCGCGCCGTCCTTCTTAGTAGGCAGCGTGTCGGCAAACGCGTTGGCCACCGACCAGACGATGGAAATCTGCTGTAGAGGCAACGGCAGATAAGCCAACACGCCGCCCGTCGTAAACCACTGGCGCGCGATGTTGCCGTGCGGCTTTTCGCAGGCAAAGTTGCCAATCAGTGCCACACTCGCATAGTCTTTGGCCACAACATCAATGCCCAGCATCTGCCGGATTTGCGATTGTCGGCCATCGGCACCCAGCACCAGATCCGCGTCGACCACGCTGCCATCGGCGAGCGTCAACGAACGTCGTTGTTCGTGCTGAGACATCGACACCACACGTGCCCCAAATCGCACCTTTACGCGCGTCTCGGCGAGCGTGTCGTACAGCGCCGCGAGCAACGCCGAATGTTCGACGATGTAGGCGAGCGGTGCGCCGTATGAAAAATGCATGCTGGGCAATTGCTCGCCCGTGGTTTCCGCGTCGCTCACCACGTGCATGTCATCGACTGGTGTAATGCGCTGCGGCACGATACGCGACCACACACCGAGTTCGTCGAGCAACGTCATTGACTGCGGCGACAGCGCGTAGACACGCTGATCGAACTTATTTTCGTGAAACGCATTGGCCGGACGCGCCGCGCGTTCCAGCAAATCAATCTCGGCATTCGGCAACGCGCGTGACGCGGCAATGGCGAACGCCGCACCGACCGGTCCGCCACCGACCACTGCAATGCGCATCATTGCGACGCCCCAAACAGCATGCGACTCGCCAACGCACGCCGCGCCATCGGCAGCATATCGACGGCGGCGAGCGCGATGCCACGCGGCACACGCAATGTCGACGCATCGACATCGAACGCACTGGCGAGCAAATCGGTAAAACCGACACCGCGCGCGATATCGGCCGCGCGACGCAAGCCATACACCTGTAGGGCGCTCGCCCGATCCGGTGATTGCGCGACCAACTTCGCCAGCGTCGATGCATCACGCAGGCCGAGGTTGAACCCCTGTCCGGCGACCGGATGCATGGCTTGCGCGGCGTTGCCGATCACCGCCAACTTGCCGACCACGCGTGTGTTGGCTTGTCGCAGCGTCAGCGGAAAACGGCGGCGGCCGGTGAGCGCGACAAAGTTTCCCGCTCGACGGCCGAAATGCGACTGGTAGCATGCGCGCAGGGCGTCATCGTCGAGGCTCATCAGCGCGTCGATATTTTGGTGCGTCGACACCCACACCATCGAGTACGCGCCGACCGCCGCAGACGAGGGCAATAACGCAGTGGGTCCGTCCGTCGTGAATCGCTCGTAGGCGATATTCCGATGCGGGCGATCCGCGACCACCTGCGCGAGGAGTGCAGACTGTCCGTAGTCTTTGGTCTGGACGTTGATGGTCGGCACCTTACCCAGATTGGCACCGCCGTCGGCCATCACCAGCATCGCCGCGTTGCAACAGTGTTGCCCGGCGTGGGTTTCATAACCAAGTCGCGCGGCGTCTGCATCAATATCGGTAATCTTCGCACCGAACGATGTCGCGATGCCGGCGCGCTCAAGTGCGCGATCGAGTGAGTTTTGCAAATCGGCATAACGAACGACATAACCTAGCGCCGGCACGTCGGCGTCCTCGCGGCGCAACATGACGCGACCGAATCCGCCTTTTTGCGAGGTATGAATCGCGTGGATTTCTGTGGCCTCCAACGCCGTACTCCATGCGCCCGCGCGCTCAAGCAAGACGCGACTGCCGTGCGACAGCGCCAGCGTGCGCTGCTCGGTCGATGCGCCGACTCGCGCATCGATGAGCGATACGTTGCAGCCTCTGGCGTGCGCGAGCAACGCAAACGTTGCACCGACAGGGCCCGCACCGATCACCAGAATGTCAGACATGCGCCGCGTCGTCGGTTTGGATGGTTGCGCCGACCTAGCGGGCTGCCGCGGACGTGATTGCTTCGACGTCCTTGATCGATTTCGGGCAACTTGCCGTCAGGTTTTCATTGCCCTTCGCGGTAATCAGAATGTCGTCTTCAATGCGCACGCCGATATCCCAGAACGCCTTTGGCACATTGTCGGCCGGTCGAATGTAGATGCCGGGCTCGACCGTCACCACCATGCCTGGCTGCATCGCCACCCACTTGCCGTTGGCCTGACGGTAGTTTCCGGCATCGTGCACATCTAGCCCCAGCCAGTGCCCGGCGCGGTGCATGTAGTACTGCTTGTAGGCTTCGCTCTCGATCACGCCGGCCAGGCTGCCCTTGCACAGCTTCAAGTCGATGAGCCCTTGTGCGAGCACATTAACGGCGACCTCGTGATATTTACCAAACGGATTACCGGGCTTCACCGCCTTGATGCACGCCAGCTGCGCGTCGAGCACCAATTCATAAACGTCGCGCTGCGCTGCGGAAAACTTGCCGGCAATCGGAAAAGTGCGCGTGATGTCGGCCGCGTAGCTCTCGAGCTCGCAGCCGGCATCGATCAGCATCAGATCACCTTTTCTAAGCTGCGCGCTGTTTTCACGGTAGTGCAACACACATGCGTTGCCGCCGGCCGCGACAATTGAACCGTAAGCAGGTTGTCGTGCGCCATTGCGTACGAACTCGTGCAATAGCTCCGCTTCAACTTGATACTCAAACATCCCTGGCTTGGCGATACGCATGGCGCGCGCATGCGCGTTCGACGAAATCTTGCCCGCGCGGCGCATGATGTCGATTTCAGTGTCGTCCTTGATGAGCCGCTGAAAATCAATGTCACGCCGCACGTCGTGCACTTCCGACGGCGCGCTGATACCCACGCGTGCCTTGGCGCGCACCGCGTTGAGCCATTTGCCGATGCGGGCGTCCCACTCGGCGTCGGCACCGACAGGCGTGTGGATGACTGCCTGATTACCCATCAGATCGGGCACCATCTTGTCGAGTTCCGAAATCGGGTAACACTCGTCGAAACTGAAAATCTCTTTTGCCATGGTCGGGCCAAAGCGAAAACCGTCCCAGATTTCGCGCTCGATATTCTTGTCGCGACAAAACAGAATGTGACGTGGCTTTTTGCCCAGCGTAATCGCCAACACCGCCTCTGGCTCGCGAAAGCCCGTCAGGTAATAAAAATAACTGTCCCAGCGATAGTCGTAGTGCGCGTCTGCGTTACGTGTGGCTTCATGTGCGGTCGGCAGCAGTAGCAGGCCTTCCTTGAGCGCTTTGGCGAGACGCAAGCGCCGCTTCCGATGCGGCACGATGTTGGGAACGACGACGGGCAGAGGAAGGATTTCGCGTTTCATGTACGCCTTTCAGGTGCTCTTGGATGCCATGCGGTGATGACGTTCGCGTTTCGGGTGCCGCACATCATTGCCGCATTTTAGCGCTGAGTCGATGCTCGAGTGCTTCTAGTTGCTCGGCGGTACCTATGTTCTCCCAGGTACCGCGATAGTGCAGAGCAGTCACGCGATGGTCGGCGACGAAGGTATCCGCCCACGGGAACAGCCGCTGTTTGGCGCGCCCCGGCAGTCCGCGAAACAGTTTCGGATGCCAGCACGCGATGTTGGCGTAATTCAACCGCGGATCCTGGCGCGTCGCCAGACCGTCCCGGATCGCAAAATCTCCGTCGGGATGAAACGGCGGGTTATCCGCGAGGACAAAGTGCGCGTCGGCGTCACCGCGCGAAATCGCTGCGAGGCGCGGAATCAGACTCGCGTAGTCAAAATCGGTATAGATGTCGCCGCTCACGGTGAGAAACGGCAAATCGCCGAGCAATGGCAGCGCGTGCACAATGCCCCCTCTGGTTTCTAGCGCGTCCGCGTCCGCGCTGCCTTCGTGCGAATAACGTATCGACACGTTCCAATCACCTCCATCACCAAGCATCGACGGAAATTGCTCGCCCAGCCAAGCTGTGTTGATGACCAGATTGTGAAAGCCGGCGCGCGCTAACGCCTCGATTTGCCAGACAATGATCGGTTTGCCAGCGAGCCGTAGCAGTGGCTTCGGCGTCACGTCGGTATCGGGACGCATGCGCAGCCCGCGACCAGCGGCAAAAATCATGGCGCAATTTTCG
>JBCKPM010000042.1:0-14443 GCA_038901675.1 Usitatibacteraceae bacterium
GCCGTTTTTCTGTTTGCTGACGAAATGCATGGCCGCGGTGCGTGAACGCGACGTGGCGTTGACACATCCAACGCTACAATAGTGACGACGCGACAGAACCCTATTTGCCAACCGACATGCTGAATGCCTGCTGGCGATTATTTTTAGTGTGCGACAGAACTCGCGGCTGCCACAACCTGAATTGTACCGAATCACGACGCCGTACCAACGCAGCACGCTTCACCCGTTAGCTGCCTACCCATCCCGCGACCGACTCCCCTCTTCGCCATGCAAGACCACCCTCGATCCCTGCCCGCAGTACTGACCTTCGCCGCAACCGACCCCTCGGGCGGCGCCGGCTTGCAGGCCGATTTGCTCACCCTCGCCAGCATGGGCTGCCACCCGCTAACGGTGGTGACCGCCATCACTGTGCAGGATACGTCTGGCGTCGAGGGCGTCATGTCGATGGACGCGGATTGGGTATCGGATCAGGCGCGCGCCATTCTCGAAGATATTCCGGTTGCCGCGTTCAAGATTGGCGTGATGGGAAGCGTTGAGAATATCGCCGCGATCGCGGAAATAGTGTCGGATTACCCCGAAATTCCGCTTGTTTTCGACCCGGTTCTCGCGTCCGCCCGCGGTGACGAATTCGCCTCCGACGAAGCGATTGAAGCGATGCGCGAGATGATCATCCCGCAAACCACGGTCATCACGCCGAATTCGCTCGAACTCCTCCGGTTAATCCTCGATGAAGACGATGAGCCGAAATCGGCCGAACGCCTCGCCCGCAGGCTGACCGAGCTCGGTGCCGAGTATGTGTTGGTGACCGGCACGCACGACGCAACACTGGAAGTCATCAATACCCTGTACGGCGATTCCGGGCTGATACGCGCAGACCGGTGGCAGCGCCTACCCGGCAGTTATCACGGTTCTGGTTGCACGCTGGCCGCCGCCATTGCGGCGACCATCGCGCGCGGGTTGTGGATATTGAAGAGGCGGTGCGCGAGGCGCAGGACTACACGTGGCACGCGCTCAAGTTCGGATTTCGACCGGGCATGGGGCAATTCATCCCGGATCGATTGTTCTGGGCACGCGACGCGGACCCTCCAGCACGTCCGAGGCAACAGAAAATGAGCCGGACGCCAACGATTCGCGCGCCACGCGGCTCGGTACCGATATGATCGGACCGCGACATTAGCCGACCTTCCAGCATCGCGGGGGTTTATGCGCTGACGCCTGACGACCTCGCAACGGACGAGCTTCTCCTCAAAGTGGAAGGCCTTTTCCGTGCCGGTGTGCGCTTACTTCAGTATCGTCGAAAGCATTTGTCTGCCGCGTTGTCGCGCGACGAGGCAATAACGCTTCGGCGGCTCGCAGACACGTTTGATGCAACCTTGATCATCAATGACCATCTTGAGCTTGCGCTCGAGGTGGGTGCCGACGGCGTGCACTGGGGGCGCGACGATTTGCCTTTGTCTGACGCCTCGCTCCTGGATGCGACCAGCCGCGCCAAGTCGCGCGCCAACCGGCCTTTTCTGGTGGGCATCTCGTGTTACGACAATTTTGAGCGGGCGCAACGCGCCGTCGCGGCGGGCGCGGACTATGTCGCCTTCGGCAGCATGTTCGCCTCGACCACCAAGCCTGCGGCCAAGACCGCGCCTGTGGCGTTGATTGCGCGTGCCAAGCGCGCCTTCACCACGCCGGTGGTCGCCATCGGCGGCATCACGGGCGATAATGCGTCGACCGTGATTGCGGCAGGTGCCGATGCGGTGGCGGTCATTTCGGATTTATTTCGCGCCGACAGCGACAGCCAGACGCATGCGCGTGTGCAGGTCTATCTTTCGCTGTTTGCCCACCAGCGCCGTCACACACCCTCTTGAGCTTGAACCGCATGTTTGAACAGAGCAAGGCCTTATTTGAAAAATCGCTACGTGTGATTCCGGGTGGCGTCAATTCGCCGGTGCGCGCGTTTCGCGCGGTCGGTGGTACGCCGGTATTTTTTCGCAAAGGTTTGGGTGCCTATTTGTGGGACGTCGATGGCAACCAGTACATTGACTATGTCGGTTCGTGGGGTCCGGCGATTCTCGGACACGCCCATCCGGAAGTGGTGGCGGCGGTCCAAGCGCGCGCTGTTGATGGTTTGAGTTTTGGCGCGCCGACGGAAGCCGAGCTGTTGATGGCCGAGAAGCTCTGCGAGCTGATGCCCTCCATGGAACAGGTGCGCTTGGTCAGCTCCGGTACCGAGGCGACCATGAGTGCGATTCGGCTGGCGCGTGGCGCGACCGGGCGCAACAAAATCGTCAAATTTGAGGGCTGTTATCACGGCCACGCCGATGCGTTGCTGGTCAAGGCTGGTTCCGGCGCGCTGACGCTCGGGCAACCGAGTTCATCCGGCGTGCCGCCCAAGGTTGCCGCCGATACGGTGGTCATCGCCTACAACAACCGCGAAGCGCTCGAAACCACGTTCGCGACCATCGGTTCGGAAATCGCTTGTGTGATCATCGAGCCGATTGCCGGCAACATGAATTTCATCGTGCCAAGCGCGGCCTATATGCAACAGTTGCGCACGCTGTGTACGGCACACGGTGCGCTGCTGATTTTTGACGAAGTCATGACCGGCTTTCGTGTCGGTCTGCACGGTGCACAGGGCCACTTCGGCATCACGCCTGACTTAACGACGCTCGGCAAAGTGATCGGTGGCGGCATGCCGGTCGGTGCCTTCGGCGGTCGGCGCGAATTGATGGCACACATGGCACCGTTGGGTGGCGTCTATCAGGCCGGCACGTTGTCGGGCAATCCAGTGGCCGTCGCGGCGGGCTTGAAGACGCTCGAACTCGTCACTCGCCCCGGGTTTTATGAACAATTGTCCGCCGCGACCAGGCGGCTATGCGAAGGGCTCACAGACGCCGCGCGCGCCGAAGGCCAAACGTTTTCGGCGACCAGTCTGGGCGGCATGTTCGGACTATTTTTTGCCACCAGACCACCGACGTCGTACACTGAAGTCATGCAATCGAACCGCGAACAATTCAATCGCTTTTTTCATGGCATGTTGGCGCGTGGCGTCTACTTGGCACCGTCTGCGTTCGAGGCGGGCTTTGTTTCCAAGGCCCATACTGATGCCGATATCGACACGACGGTCGCACGCGCGCGCGACACGTTTCGTCTGCTCAACCAACCCTGACCATGTCTGATACGCCGCCCGGCTTCGCTGATCGCCACGCGTTGTTAGCGCACCTCGATGAACGGCTGGGCAACGCCGAAATCGAACGCGCGCTTGGCGGCTTCGCCGTGATGTTGGTCGGCATCGATGCCGTTGGTTCGTCGGCGGGGCTACGAAACGAGGTCGCGGCACGCATGACCACCACGCTGCGTGACACGGATTTTCTGGCGCTTGTCGACGATGATCAGTTCGCCGTCGTCATCCCCCAGGTGTCGGATCGCGCGACTGCCATACGTGTGGCCGATAAATTGCTGATCGCTTTCGACTCGCCCATTCCTTTCGCCGATCCATCGCACGGCGACGCGCGGATCAACGCACGCATTGGCATCAGTTTTTTCCCCGCCGACGGCACGACGCGAGAGGCGTTACTGCAACGCGCGTTGGAGGCAATGCGCACGGCGACCGCATCGACCAAAATCGTGACCGCACCAGCAACCCCCGCATAGGGTTCGGTCGCCTGACGTAAAAACGCCGCCTCAAAGGAAGCGGCGTTTGCCAATGATCGGCGACGACTCAGCGCGTGCGCATACCGGCGATGTACTCCGACAGGGCGACCAAATCGCTTTCTTTCAGGCGCGATACGATCGCATTCATTTCCGCATTTTTGCGCTCGCCGCTGGCGTAGGCCTTTAATTGTCCAAGCGTGTATTCAGGCCACTGTCCTTGCAGTTTCGGGTAAGCAGCGGGAATGCCGACGCCAGTGCCGGCGTGACAACTGGCGCAAGCAGGGACTTTTGCCTCGGCGATGCCGACCCGATAGATCTGCTGGCCGCGCTCGGCCTGTTTCTTGTCGCGCGCCACGGCCTGCGTTTTGCCGCGCTGCGCGAAGTAGTAGTCGCCGAGCGCTTTCATGTCGTCGGGCGTCAAATTGGCCGCCATGCCTTGCATGATCGGGTTGGCGCGTTTGCCAGACTTATAAGCCTCGAGTTGCTTGGCGATATACTCTGTCGGCATACCGGCGAGGTTGGGATTGGCCGAAACGGGACTGATACCATCCAGACCGTGACAAGCGAGGCACACCGTGCTGGCAATCTGTTTGCCGCGTGCCAACCGCTCGGCATAGGCAGGCGCTGCCGGTTTGGCGGCGGTCGGCTCGCCTTTGGCAGGCTCGGTTGCTGCGATGGCGGCACCGTTTGTTGCCAGACTTGCTACGCACACCGATAGTGCGGCGATCCACTTCTTGTTCATTGTTGATCCCTGTATTTGCTGCCATTGCGCTAGGGTGAGTGCGGAGCAACAGTTGATCGGATCGCAGCACCTCGCCATTAACCACCTATTTTAGCTGATCGCAGTTAAAGAGAAAACTTCAGCAGGCCGCCTTTGAAACTGTTCGCCAACGTCGTCTACACCGCGTCCGCCCACGATCTCGCCCAACTGCCGCCGGACGTCGGTGCAGAAATCGCCTTTGTCGGGCGCTCAAACTCTGGCAAATCGTCCGCCATCAACACGCTGGCCAACCACAACCGGCTCGCCTTCGTGTCGAAAACGCCCGGGCGCACGCAGCTGATTAATTTCTTCTCGCTCGGCGGCGGCAACTCGCTGGTCGATCTGCCCGGCTACGGCTACGCGAAAGTGCCCCCGGCCGTCAAGGCGCACTGGGAGCAAACGCTGGCCGATTACGTGTCGGGCCGCGAAGCACTGCGCGGCTTGGTACTGATCATGGATGCGCGCCATCCGCTGCGGCCGGCCGACGAACGCTTGCTCGATTGGTATGCGCCAACCGGCAAACCGGTGCATTGCCTGCTGACCAAGGCCGACAAACTCACCCGCAACGAGCAATCCAACACCCTCAAACAGGTCAAAGACGCCCTGCGCTTGCAGCAGCGCAACGCCACCGCACAACTATTCTCCGCGCTAAAAAAAACCGGCGTCGACGAAGCCGAGGCGCGCATCCGCGCCATGCTGTTCGACTGACGCGGAGCGCTCGATTCGCGGTCGAATCGTCGCCAACCAATAAAATGGGGCATAGGAGAGAGTTAACCTATGCCCCGGAACGCCTTTTTAGGAAAAGGCTCCGCTCAGGGAGGGAAAGCGGGGAAGCGCGAACGCTTCTAAAACATAGATTGGCAAGTCGTCAAAAAGTTCAAGCGCTGCCATCGACACCCTGCCCGCCGTTGCGCGCTGGTAGCGCATAATCTGGGCTCAATATTTTGTCAAAACTCGATTGAGTTCGCCATGAATTTTGGACAGTTCCCCGAGCGTCGCATGCGCAGACTCAGAAGAACCGGTTTTTTTCGCGATATGGTGCGCGAGTCAGCGCTCACACCAGCCGATTTTATCTATCCGGTATTCGTGCTTGACGGCAACAAGCGTCGCGAGGCGGTCGCCTCGATGCCCGGTGTCGAGCGACTGTCGCTAGACCTATTGTTCCCGCTCTGCGAGGAAGCGCTTGCGCTGGGCATTCCGGCGATCGCGTTGTTCCCGGTGATTGATGCCTCCCTGAAAACGCCGGGCGGCGAAGAAGCATTCAACCCGAAAGGCCTCGTGCCAACGGTGGTGCGCGAACTCAAGCAACGCTTTCCGACGCTCGGCGTCATGACCGACGTTGCGCTCGATCCGTACACCAGCCACGGCCAGGACGGACTCATCGATGCCAGCGGCGTCATACTCAACGACGACACCATCGCCATCTTGCAACAGCAAGCCGTGATGCAAGCCGACGCCGGTGTGGATATCGTTGCACCATCGGACATGATGGACGGGCGCATCGGCAAAATTCGCGCCGCGCTTGATGCGCACGGCCACATTCACACCGCCATCATGGCCTACTCAGCGAAATATGCGAGCGCGTTTTACGGCCCGTTTCGCGACGCGGTCGGCTCAGCCGCCAATCTCGGCAAATCCGACAAAAAAAATTACCAGATGGATGCGGGCAATTCAGACGAAGCGATGCGTGAAATCGCCCTCGACTTGCAAGAGGGCGCGGATATGGTGATGGTCAAGCCCGGCATGCCGTATCTGGATATCGTGCGCCGCGCCAAAGACACGTTCGCCGCGCCGACGTTTGTCTATCAAGTCTCAGGCGAATACGCGATGCTAAAAGCCGCCGCGCAAAACGGCTGGCTGGATCACGACGCGATCATGATGGAGTCGCTGTTGGCCTTCAAACGCGCCGGGGCGGACGGCATCTTGAGTTACTTCGCGCTCGATGCGTCGCGTTTGCTGACACAGCAACGTTAAGCATGGCGCAACACTTGAGCGCGATCGCGTTGGTCGTTCGCGACTACGACGAGGCGATTGCGTACTACACCGGTACGTTGGGCTTCGAGCTGAGGGCACCTCTAAAAATTCAAAATTCTAAGCGAGGCTAGGCGCGAGAAAAATTTTAGCTCGCAGCATATACCTGATATGTAAGGGATAAAATTTTTTGAGCAACAACGCATCGCGACGAAGTTTGGATTTTTAGAGATGCCCTTGATTGAAGACACCGACCTCTCGGCAACGCAGCCGGGCAAACGCTGGGTGCGGGTGCGTCCGCCGGGCGCTCGCGAGACGTGCTTTCTACTCGCCAAAGCCACCAACGACGTGCAACAGCAAAGCATTGGCAATCAATCCGGCGGGCGTGTGTTTCTGTTTCTATCGACCGATGACTTCTGGCGCGACCATGCGGCCATGAGCAACGCCGGTGTCAAGTGGATACGCCCGCCGAGCCGACAAGCCTACGGCACGGTGGCCGTATTTGAAGACTTGTGCGGCAATCACTGGGATCTGATCGAGCCGCGCGAATAGGGCGATCGCGGCGGCGTGTCAGCGCTTGCCGGGCGAAAACGTTAGCCTGACTTGTGGTGTATCGTGATGTCATGGACACCACTGGGCGGTCGCGGTCAACGCGGCAGACGCCCAATCCGTCGGTTACCTGCGAAAGGAAACGCCATGTTGCATCGACTCTGTTTTGTTTGTAGTGCCACGGCCATCGCCGCCACCCTGGCCATTACCGCGCCACGCACCGCGGCGGCGGCCGTGTCCGTCACCTTCACCAAGTCCGATCAATACATCGATGTGCCGTTCGCGCCTTGGGAGCGCGAAGCCACGTTGAAAACCCTCAAGCAGCATTTCGAAAAACTCGGCACCAAGTTGCCTGCCGGGCAGGACTTGAAAATCGAAGTGCTGGAAGTCGATCTGGCCGGACGCATGGAGCCATCACGCATGTCGAGCAGCACCGAAATCCGCGTGCTGCGCGGCGGTGCCGACTGGCCGACCATTGAATTGCGCTACGCCGTCGAAGCGGACGGCAAAATGATCAAACAAGGTGTGGCGCGCGTCACGGATCTGAACTATCTGGGGCACATGAACCGCTACCCGACAAGCGAGTCGCTGCGCTATGAAAAAGCCATGCTCGACGACTGGTTCAAGAAAGACGTACTGGCACCCAAGTAGGCGCTGCGCCGTCATACTGAAACCCCAGCATCTACGCGCGTTTTCAGGCATTTTTGCCAGGAATCGCGCGTAGATGCTGGGGTTTTCGTATCTACTCGCTAGACGTTCCAACGATTCCTCTTCAGCCAACGCTAGCTGGTTGGCGCGAGCCGTTCGTGGTCGCCAGCCAATGGGGGTCAAGGCTGTCATCACCGGAATGTTGTGACGGTATAGCGCCATCGCCCTGTTTTGCGCGGAAGCGTTGAAAGCCTGAAGCGCATGGTGCCCGGCCTCGTTCGCCGATGCGCGGGTTTCTCGCTGGATCGCGCGCGCCGCGTTGGCGAAGTTCAACCTCGTGCGTCGCACGACGAGACCGTGCCACCATCTCCAGTTGCGGAAAATGTTTCCGCACAGAATCGGTCAGCGCAAGGTGTCAATGGACAACCCGCGTTCATGCGTTCATTCAAGTGCCAATGTGATCCGGAATGTGGTGCAGATGCGGTTGAAATCACCAACAGAACGGCTCCCTTGCCTGCTGGCCAACGGCGGATTCACCCCGAGGAAGTCGTGCCGCCAGCAAGGTTCTCGTTTAGAGTGTCGTCAGCTTTTCGACCACCCAACGCAAACAATGGCGCTGCATACTAACTTTCCGAGATCGCCGTACGACGTGCTTCAACCGCAGGAACGGTGGTTTCCCGCTGCTGAAGAGCTACGCGCGACTTCCTATGAGAAGCTGCTGCCGCCACTGGTGGCAAATATTCGCATCGAAGTGCAAGCCTGGCGTAACCGTGGTTACGAGGGCGCGTCGGCAACATCACGCGCGCTGCTGCGATGGTGGTTCGAGCGAGAACACATGGTCGAGGAGGCGAACGGTACTCTCGCCTCGTTCCGCTACTACTTTGCACAGCGGGAGGCGGTCGAGAGCGTGATCTGGCTGCATGACGTCAAACAGGTTCGTGACAAATTTGACCTGCTGCGTTTCGATGCATCCGGCGCAATCTCTGCCAACATGTTCGACGAAAATTGGCCGCGCTATGTGATCAAGATGGCGACAGGGGCAGGTAAAACCAAAGTGCTCTCGCTGCTAATTGCCTGGTGTTTCTTCCACAAGCTGTTCGAGCCAGAATCGCCGCTCGCCAGAAACTTCCTGCTGATCGCGCCGAACATCATCGTGCTCGACCGGTTGCTCGCAGATTTTGATGGATTGAAGATTTTTTTCAACGACCCGATTCTGCCGGACAACGGCTATGAAGGCCGCGACTGGCGCGATGAGTTTCAACTCACGCTACATATACAGGACGATGTTCGCGTTGTTCGCGAGACTGGCAACTTGTTTCTCACCAATATTCATCGCGTCTATCTGGGCGACATCCGCGAACCATCGCTGGAAGACGACGATCTGCGCGATTATTTTCTCGACCCGTTCGGACCCAAACCCAGCGGAAAGACGACCAACAGCAAAACCGACCTCGGTGAGCTCATTCGCGAGATCGATGAGCTGGTGGTACTGAACGACGAAGCGCACCACATTCACGACCATCGCATGGCCTGGTTCAAGAGCATTCAGGATATTCATCACCGGATGCTGCAGAAGGATCAGCGCCTCGCCTTGCAAATCGATGTGACCGCGACGCCCCGCCATGACAACGGTGCAATCTTCGTGCAAACCGTTTCGGACTATCCGCTGGTGGAAGCGATTCACCAAAACGTGGTCAAGCATCCCGTATTGCCCGACGCCGCCAGCCGTAGCCGTTTAGTCGAGAAGCCCAGCGCACTTTTCTGCGAGAAGTACGAGGACTATTTGCAGCTCGGCATCGAAGAATGGCGCAAGAGCTATGCCGAGCATGAAGCCCTGGGCAAAAAGGCAGTGCTATTTGTGATGGTTGACGACACGCGCAATTGCGATGAAGTGGGCGAGTACCTGCAGAAGATATGCCCTGAACTGGAGAATGCCGTCCTAGTCATTCACACCAAGAACAACGGCGAGATTTCCGAAGCCGCCTCTGGCAAAAACAAAGAAGAACTTGAGCGATTGCGCAAGCAGTCCAATGAGATTGATTCCTGGAAGTCGCCGTTCAAGGCGATTGTTTCCGTGTTGATGCTGAAGGAAGGTTGGGACGTGCGCAACGTCACCAACATCGTTGGACTGCGCGCCTACGCCGCGAAGTCCAACATCCTGCCGGAACAAACGCTGGGGCGCGGTCTGCGCCGAATGTACTTCGGTAGCTACGAAGCGGAAACCGTCTCGGTGATGGGCACACCAGCGTTTATGGAGTTTGTCGAGTCCATTCAAAGCGAAGGCGTTACGTTTGAACACGTGCCGATGGGCTCTGGCACGGCACGTAAGGACTCGCTCGTTATCGAAGTCGATACGGCGGACAGCGAAAAGAACATCGATGCACTCGACATCGAAATCCCCAAACTCGCACGCCGCTTCAACCGCGAGTTCAAAGATCTTGACGCGCTCGATCCTGCCACGCTGGGCAATCGAAAATTGCCGGTGAAGCCGTTCAGTGACGAAGAAACACGCGAGATCGTCTTCAAAACTATGCTCGACGGCGAAGTTGATCACGTCACGCAGCTCGATGGGGCGGGCGTCGCGGACTATCGTTCCGTCATCGGTTTTTTTACACGGCAGTTGCTGAAGGACATGAAGCTGGTCGGCGGCTATGACGTCCTGTACGGCAAGGTGAAGTCGTTTCTGCGTGATCATCTCTTCGATACCGCGATAGCTCTTGAAGACCCAGTGATCTTGCGAAATCTGTCCGAGCCAGAGGCGGGAAAGATTCTGTTCGACAGTTTCAAAAAAGCAATCAATGCGCTCACGGTGCAGGATAGTGGCGTGGCGCGGATTGAAGATCGCATCCGCCTGCGCGATACACGCCCATTCCGCACCGACCATCGCCCGTATCTGGCCGCAAAGAAATCGATTTTCAACAAAATCGTCGGTGAGCCCAATGCGGGTGGCTTTGAGCTGGCATTCGCCAAGTTTCTGGATGACGCGCCCGACGTGGTGAGCTTCGCCAAGAACTATCTGGCGGTGGGATTTCGCATCGACTACGTGAAGGCCGATGGCGATCTTTCCAACTATGTGCCGGATTTCATCGTGAAGACCAATGACGGGATCGTCTGGATCGTCGAGACCAAGGGGCGCGCCGAACTGGATTTGCCGCAGAAAATGAACCGGCTCAAGCAATGGTGCGATGACGCGACGACCGCCAGTGTGGATGAGGGTGCAGTCGTCTATCGCTTCGTCTATGTCGATCAGGCGGGTTTCGAAAATCATTCGCCGACGAGTTTCGCGGGACTGGCCGTGAGTTTTACGGACTATCGGGCGACACTCACAGCATGACATCTGAAAAACTAAAGGGCTTGTTGGCGTCACTCATTGTCGAATGGGAAGGCGAGTGCGTCGAGTTCAAAGAAGCCATCGACAATTTTCTAACGTCGGATATTGGCAAGTATTTTTCCGCACTTAGCAATGAGGCTAATCTGCGCGCCCGGGATGCTGGCTGGCTCGTGTTTGGCGTTCACGACAAGACACGCAAGGTCGTCGGCACCAAGTATCGCCGGGATGTCACGCGGCTAAATCAACTCAAGCAGGACATAGCGAACGGAGTTGACCCGTCGGTCACGTTTCGTGAGATACACGAGTTGATTACGCCGGAAGGCCGTGTCGTTATGTTTGAGATTCCCCCTGCGCCGCGAGGCATACCGATCGCGTGGAGTGGCCACTTCTATTCGCGTAATGGCGAGAGTCTGGCACCTCTGAACTTGGCCAAGCTTGATGAAATTCGTGGTCAAGGTGCAGACGATGACTGGTCGGCGCAAAGCTGTCTTGATGCCACCCTTGCGGACCTCGATCCTGACGCAATCAAAAAGGCGCGTGAGGTCTTTATCGCAAAATCTGGCGACCGTATTCCCGAGGCGACGATTCAGGGTTGGGACGACGCAACTTTCCTTGATCGGGCCAAACTGACGATCAATGGAAAAGTCGCCCGCGCGACGCTGCTGCTACTTGGCAAGCGGGAAGCCACTCACTACCTGAGCCCATATGTGGCAGAGCTGAGCTGGAAGCTCGAAGGCGATGAACAGGCGTACGAACATTTCTCGCCTCCGTTCTTGCTAACGTCGTCTTTACTGTATCAGCGCATCCGCAACATCCGCGTGACATTGCTGCCGCCGGGGCAATTGATCCCTGTTGAAATGGGTAAGTACGAACAGCAAATCGTGCTTGAGGCTCTGCATAACTGCATTGCCCATCAGGACTATCGCTCGTGTGAGCGCGTGCTGGTGATCGAGCGTATCGGCGAGCTTGAATTCCAGAACGCCGGCAATTTTTTCGACGGTGTACCAAACGATTACATTGCCGGCACCCGTACCCCGCGCCGTTATCGCAATCGCTTCCTTGCTGAGGCGATGGAGAATTTGCGCATGATTGACAGAATGGGTTATGGCATTCATGAAGTCATGTTTCGCGGTCAGGCCAAGCGATTTTTTCCGTTGCCGGACTACGACCTGTCCGAACCAAACCATGTGAAAGTTCGCTTGCAAGGCCGCTTTATTGACGAGAACTACAGTCGCGCGCTGCTGAGCCTGCCCGATATAAGTTGGCCCGAAGTGCTCGCGCTGGATCAGATTCAAAAGGGGCGCGTGCCAAACGAATCAGCCTTAGTGATTTTGCGCAAACGTGGTTTGGTGGAAGGCCGCAAACCCGGCCTGCATATTTCGGCACTTGTTGCGGCGGTGACTGACCAAAAGGCGCAGTACATTCGCACCCGTCGTCAGGACGATCAGCACTATCGAAAATTGATTCATGACTACATTCGACAGTTCAAGCGGGCGGCAACACGTGAAATTCGCGAGCTGCTGCTGACTAAATTGCCGGACAGCCTGAGCGCCAAGCAGAAGGAGCATAAGGTTCACAATTTGCTGACCACGCTGCGGACAAAGGGCGAAATTCAGAATCTCGGTTCGCGACGCTATCCTCAATGGTCGCTGGTTGAAGCCGCCAATATCCGCCCCCAAGCGCGCCAATAGTTAAACGACGAAAATTAAGCCTGCTTAACAACAGAAATCTAACGATAAAAATGCTCAACCATTTGAATAGCAAGACATTTTCTATTGTTAAAGCGCGTCAAGCCCTTGACATTCAAACAAAGAAAAGCGCCGCCTAAGCTATGGCCAAACCCCCCGCCTACGAACTCTCCGACGCCGAAAAGCGCGACCTCACCCAGCTCATCCAGCAGGGTAAGCCGTTGCCGGAGAAATACCGCTTTATCCTGTTCGAGGACAAGCGCGAGGTGGAGCTGGTGTGGAACGGCAAGAGCCGCGATGTCTGCACCACCGTGCTGCCGTTCCAGTCGCTGGAGCACATCGATGAGCCGCGCAAGGAAACCAAGCGCCAGGAAGACCTGTTTGATTCGCGCGGCCGCCAGCACAAGGGCTGGACCAACAAACTCATCTGGGGCGACAACAAGCTGATCCTGTCATCGCTGAAAAGCGGCGCGCTGAGGCGGCAGATCGAGGATGCGGGAGGACTCAAGCTGATTTATATCGACCCGCCCTTCGATGTCGGCGCGGATTTCTCGATGGATATCGAGATCGGCGGCGAGACCTTCCACAAGGAAGCCAACCTGCTGGAGCAGATTGCTTATCGCGACACCTGGGGACGCGGGGCGGATTCGTTTATCAGCATGATTTATGAGCGGCTGATTTTGATGCGGGATTTGCTGGCGGAGGATGGGAGCATTTATGTGCATTGCGATTGGCGACTGGTTGGAGCATTACGAGTAGTCATGGAAGAAGTCTTCCAAAATACTGAGAACATCATCTCGTGGAAACGCTCCGCGCTCGCCGCTGGTGTGAAAACTCAGTGGCGCAACAGTCAGGACTTCATTCTGTATTTTTCGAAATCAGGCCAACACACGTTTAACCCGCAGTTCGGCGAGTATTCCGAATCATCCAAGAAGCATTACAGCCGAAAAGACGAGAAAGGGATGCATCGAGTTGTTCCATTGATGGCAAGCGGTAAGTCCTCAGGTGAAACTGGACAAATTTGGCGTGGCGTTGACCCGAACAAACGCGGAAAGAGCGGAATGCATTGGCTCAAGAAAATTGAAGTGCTAGAAAAGCTTGATGCCGAGGGTCTCGTCGTATGGAATTCTCAAGGGATTCCTGAGCTTAAGTATTATTCGGAAGAAGCTAAGGGCGTTTACATTTCAGATTTCTGGGATGATATCGACGTCATCAACTCAATGGCAGACGAATATCAGGGTTACAACACGCAGAAACCAGAAGCCCTGCTTGACCGCATCATCAAAGCCAGCAGCAACGAAGGCGACCTCGTCGCCGATTTCTTCTGCGGCTCCGGCACCACGGCCGCCGTCGCTGAAAAACTCGGTCGCAAATGGATCGCCACCGATCTCGGTAAGTTTGCCATCCACACCACGCGCAAACGCCTGATCGGCGTGCAGCGCGAATTGAAAGCAGCGGAGAAAACATTCCGCGCATTCGAAGTGCTGAACCTTGGCCGCTACGAGCGGCAGGCGTATCTGAATGTTGGGGGGCGGCTCAACGGCAAGCAAAAAACCGACGCGCTGGCGCAGAAGGAACGCGAATTCCGCGACCTGATCCTGCGTGCCTACAAGGCTGAGCCTTTGCAGGGCGAGAGTTTCTTTCACGGCAAAAATGCCGGGCGGTTGGTGGTGGTGGGGCCGATCAATCTGCCGGTGGGCCGCTTGTTCGTCGAAGAAGTGATCACTGAATGCCGCAAGCGCGGCGCCTCGCGCGCCGATGTGCTGGCGTTTGAATTCGAGATGGGCTTGTTCCCCGCCGCATTGGAAGAAGCTAAGGGCAAGGGGATTGATCTCGCGCCGAAATACATTC
>JBCKPM010000043.1:0-14392 GCA_038901675.1 Usitatibacteraceae bacterium
GTTTGGTTTTTAAAAAACAAAAGTCATTCTCCGCCACAGTTCCAGAGTAAAAATACGCATGGAAATCAGCGCTCCTCCCTTTGCAAAAGTCGAACCCGGGGATGTCGTCGTCGACATTCTACTAATCGTGCTGATCACTGCTTTTGTATTTGGCCTAAACTTTCACCCCTACTTTTTTGGCGATGAACTAATCGCCTATGAGCTAGCCGCTCGCAATAATTCATTCTTTTCGATTTTCCAAGAATTAAATGCCAATAAGCCGCGATTGGTTTTCAACGGAATAGAAGCACTTTTGGCGAAATTCCAAGCATCACGGCTGACGCATGCAGTGCTTGTTGCTAGCTGCATGACATGGATCAATGTCCTCATATTTAGTGTTGCCAGATATCAATTCAACGCCAGCCGCCTGCTCGCTTGGTTACTGATTCTGGGCGTGCTTAGCTCACGGTATGGTGCCATGCTGTACTTCGATTATCTCTCGGGTCTGATCGAAATGCTGAGTAGCGCCTTGTTTCTCAGCACCTTGCTTTTGGCGTGGTTGGCCTGGAGGGGCAAATTTAAATTCTGGTATGCAGCAGGAGCGTTAGTCACCGCAGTAATTATGGGTCTAGTGCATGAAAGGTATCTGGTAGGATCGTTGGCGATTGGCTGTGTAATCGCGATGGCTGAATGTTTAGGAGTCTCCGCAAAACGTCGAATATCCGTAGTGGGATGGGCATTGTCGCTAAGTTTTGTTCCACTCATCTTATATTGGTTTGCTATTAAGACGCTAGGATCCTTACCGATAACAACCGTTGGAGGAGCTCAGCGGGTATCGCTTGGTATGGATACCCTATGGACTGCTCTGACCTACAGCTACAATGTCCTGTTAGGAGGTAACTACGGATACGAATGGTTCTGGGGGCAATATAATTACTTGCATCCGACAGGCAAATTCCTAGGCTGGCTAACTGCTTTTAGTACCGTGTTGATGACCGTCGTAATCTTTATACGCAAAGGGTTCGCATGGAATAATCGCTGGCTAGGACTGGGGCTTGGTGCAGCAGTCGTTGCCTTTATTGCAATCGCCAGTCTAGCTGGAACCGTTCGGCAGGAAGCACGTTTCATGTTTCCCGTGGGCATCTTAGTTTTAATCATTTGGTTCATCATACTTAAAAATACTTGGCGCCATGTCGCCATAGCTTTAATTTTGGCGACAAATATGATGTATGTATCACTGGATTCCCATGATTCTATGTCGTATATCTACTCTTCGCGCAATGCAAATTCCCTGGCAAGCTCACTGCTCGCCGTACAGCACACGGGCAGAAATGGCATCGTTGTGGGAAACAGGGATGACTTATGGACAATTGGTGGCGGCAGTCAGGGGAATCCGGCTCATCGAAAAGGCGAGATATTCAGTAAGATCAACTTGGGTTCGACTATTCATATCGATCCTATTGTCGAAGGGGAAACTATCGACCAGAATCTCTATGATTTTGGCTTGGCATTTAGTGGTTTTGGCCCTCACCGAACAGCCAATTATCGTTGGATTACCGTGGAAACGGCCATGCGTATGGTGGGGGCGCTAGACTTAGACAACACACCAGTCAAGCGCTCGCTCGGAAGCAAAATTAATTGGACAAGTTGGCAATGGCGTATCCAACCTGAATTAACCGATGGAGCATTGAAGCTGGCACCGGGCGTAGAAGGCTGGCTTGCTGTACCTGCTCTGGAGCTAAATGAACATTGGCTAGTATTCCGAGCTCGTGCCCCGGATAAATTACAAACTCCAATGCGGCTCCAAGTCAACTGGCATGCCAAGCAAGATAATCGTTTTCTTTCAACCACTATCCGCGTGGTCTATCCAAATGAAATCTGGAGCTCATACTCAATCCTGCTCAACGCCCCTCCAAACGCAGAAACTGGCTATGTGTACGCAACTTTACATGGCGAAGTGAAGGGCACAGTCGAAGTACAATCGGTCGAGATTAAATAAATTACGACGGTGCCTATTTTTTAGGAGCGTGGCTTGCGATATTTGCCAGCGCGATATCGCACATGGTGGTTGCTATTCGGCATCGGTGTGATGTCACTACTGTCCGGTTAAACGCGGGGAACCCAGCACGCTGGTCTGGGAGCACTCGCAACTGGTCTCCCATCGGTGCCGTCACGCTCAACCCCGAACGCGATTCCATCATAAAGACGCATTTGACGGACAACCCCATTCAACTGTTGGCTGCATGAACGAGGCGACAACTACCTTGACACGCGCCGCTGTCGAGAGTTCAAAGTGGAATTGTGGCGACCAGCGGCACGGTGATGTTGGCGGCAATGCCGGTGTTGCTGGGTGGGCATTTGCTGATTGGCGCAATGAACTACGACATTGCGAGTGTGCCGAAGTGCTGCTTGTATCGATTACTGCCGTAGCGCGCACTATTTTTTGGCGACGATCATCATTTGCTCGATGCCGTAGTACCCAAGCTCCGCTGACCAGTACAGCAGCATCTCAACGTCGCGAAAGCCAATGTCTCGCATTTGGTCTAGCAGATCCCAACCAAAGTCTTGAAAGCACAGACAACCATCGCTTGAAACGGGATCGCCGTGGTACTGTGGCTCGAGCAGGTGCTCAAGCTCGCCGTCGTCCCGAACGCGAGCGCGCACCCGGGTTTCTTGCTGATGCGGCAGGAACGGAACCGAGAGTAACAGCTTGCCATCGTGTTTTAGCACGCGATATATCTCGCGCAGCCCGTCCTCGGGGTTGGGGATGTGTTCGAGCACGTCAAAGTTCAGCGCAAAATCGAAATGCTCGCTGTCAAAGCTTAGCCGTGTGATGCTTTCGTTGCGGACGCCGCGCTCGTCATGCTCGCCAAATGCAACGCGCTCCCCCAAGTACTCGCTGCCAATCAGCTTCGGGAACCGTTTCGCCAACAATGTGTAAAGCGGGGTTACCTGCTCAGCCAGATAAATTGCAGCGCTTCGGCGGGCAGCAAGCGTTTCCTCGAGAATCTGGATTGACGCTCGTGTGCGGTTGTTCAGTTGACATGGACATACGACACGTTCGCGCCAGTTGGGGATAAGTTGTCCGTTGACGCGCGTCGAGCTGTATTCAAAGTCTGTGGCAAACTCGACTTGGCGCTGACAGGGGTAGCATAGCCCGGGAGTGGAGAACGGTAGCCCACTACTACAGAGCGAGAGTTCCTGGGTCCAACGAATGTGATGCTCGTTCGCCATTTCCGTGACGTGCGCTTTGTACGCAGCGAGGTTGACAACGCGGGCGACATCCAGTCGGACGCGACTGCGTCCGCGCCGTAACAGTCGGAGAACAGCGTCCAACATCGTCATGGCAAAGCAGCCGGGGTGCTCACATCGGCAATCCGATGGCATATTGGCCGGTCATGCCAATCCGCCAACACCACACGACTACAGCGATGCCCATCGACAACGTGCATGTGTGTGGCTGGCCGATGCGTATGCCCGTGAATCATATCGATATAGCCGTGCGCGCGAAACACGGCCTCAACGGTCGAAATCGATACATCCATGATGTCATCAGGCTTACCTACTTTCGCCGCGTCGCTCTGCTCGCGAATGGAGTGCGCCAGCGCAATTCTCTCGCTGTACGGCTTGGCCAGAATATCAGCCTGCCAGCACGGATCGCGCACCATCGCACGATACGTCTGGTACGCCACATCATCGGTGCAAAGCGTATCGCCGTGCAATAACAGCAGTTGCCGTTCGTCGATGGTAATGGTGGTCGGGTCGTTGAGAATGGTGAGATGAGCCGCTTCGGCGAAGCGTGAACCAATCAAAAAGTCACGATTGCCATGCATGAAAAAGATGGCAACACCGCTATCAGCGAGTTTGCGAATAGCCCGGCAGATTGTTTGGGAAAAGGCATCGTGATCAAGCTGATCATCGCCGACCCAGTACTCAAACAGGTCGCCGAGAATGTAGAGCGACTCGGCTTCTTTCGCGTCAGAATCCAGAAAACGAAAAAACGCGGCCGTGGTTTGCGGCCGCGTTTGATGCAGATGAAGATCCGAAATGAAAAGGGTCTGGCGCATTCAGTCTTCGCATTCAGTCTTGGATGCCGCTTCGCCGCTCAAATGCAACGATGCCGGGCCAACACTCGCGCATTACTCGATGCATTCCGCCTTTTCGATCACGATCATATCGACCGGTTGGCCTTCACTGAGCGCGGTGCGGCGCGTGGCAACCGCTTTCATCTTGTCGACGACATCGGTGCCATCGACAATTTTGCCGAACACGGCATAGCCCCAGCCTTGGGGATTTTCGCCTGAGAAATTGAGGAAGTCATTGTTCTTTACATTGATAAAAAATTGCGAGGTGGCGGAATCGCGCACGCCGGTGCGCGCCATCGCCACCGTGTAGGTGTCGTTCTTCAATCCGTTGGTCGATTCGTTTTTAATCTGCGCGTTGGTCGCTTTTTGGGCGAGGTTCTTGTCGAAGCCGCCGCCTTGAATCATGAAGCCATCAATCACGCGATGAAAAATAGTGCCAGCGTAATGTCCGCTCTCGACGTACTTGATGATGTTCTCCGATGAGATGGGAGCCTTTTCGGTGTTGAGTTCGATGGTCATGGCACCCATCGAGGTGGTGAATTTGACTTTCACAGGCGTTCCTTTGGTCTCGGGTTTACAAAAATTGTGTTTCGCCTTGGCAGCCGCTTTGCTTGGCGCGGGTTTGGCTGCGGCCGCCTTTGCGGCGGCTGGCTTTGGCTCGGCCGGCGGTGGCGTCTGCGCGTGCAAAGTGAGGGCTGCGGCTGTCGCCACGATCATGCAAGCGGCACGCAAGGGAAAAGTCATGTTCATTGAAGTCCTCTGGTGTTAATGGTTAGTGCGCGGATACGATTCCCGTCTATGCAATTAAGACGCGGCACCCTCAAATACGATTTTCCAGCGCCCATCTTCGCGTTGCCAATATTGGCGTTTTTTCATTCTTGTCGCGTTATTGCTGCTCTTGTACTCTTGGTCAACACCCCTTGAGGAAGCGTCCTTGCGCGTCCTTGGGTTGCGTCTGCAAACCGTTGTTGACCTTCGCCATCGCTTGATCGAATTTGCTTTGTTGATACAGCTTCGATGCGTCCTTGAAATCGTCCTCGGGTGCGGCAATTGCGCTGGAGACGCAAAATTGCGCGAGCAGGTCGCCGATCACAACAGTCGCGGCTTGGCGGCGCGTTAACGGGACGACGTCTTGCAACATGCGTCGGGCAAACTGAAACGACACGAGCGAGATGATATAATTCATTGAATTAAAAGAATAATTTAGTAAAAATTCAATGCGTATTCTAGCAAGAATGCCAACAAGAATGCTAACTATGATGCACATAGCGGTTTCGGGTTCGCGGCGCGCAAATCCTCGACCTTCGTGCCACGCGCGATGTTGTTGCGCGTCCAACCGTGGCTTTTGTGAGGGGCGACGCTGAGGCACCGCCCGTTGCGCCTGTAGTTGCTACGCAGGTTGCTTTGAAGCGGCGCGGCGCGCCGTTCCAGTCATCGTAATACCGCTTTGCGTCCTCCGACCTCATCGTGCTGACGTCAAGATCAAGGCACGTTAATTTCTCCTATGCAAACTCTGTACAACACTCTCACGCGTCGCAAAGACGTTTTGCAACCGATTGAGCCGGGCAAAGTGCGCCTCTATGTGTGCGGCCCAACTGTCTACGATTATTTTCATATCGGCAATGCGCGCACCTTCACTGTGTTTGACATGGTGTATCGCTGGCTGACGGCGAGCGGCTACGAAGTCAACTACGTTCGCAATATCACCGACATCGACGACAAGATCATCGGTCGCGCCAATGAAAATGGCGAGCCGATGTCGGCGCTGACCGAACGCATGACGGCGGCATTTTTTGAGGACGCGGATCGGTTGAAACTGCTGCGTCCCACGCACAGTCCGCGGGCGACGGCCTACATCGACGCGATGCAGGACATCATTCGTTTGCTCGAACAAAAAAGGCTCGCTTATCGCGGGCGTGGCGACAACAGCGGAGGCGACGTCTATTTTTCGGTGCGGAGTTTCCCGGATTACGGCAAGCTGTCGCGCAAGAACCTCGATGATTTGCAGGCGGGCGAGCGCGTTGCCGTCGCCAGTGACAAACGTGACCCGCTCGACTTTGTACTGTGGAAAGCGGCCAAGCCGCACGAACCCAAGTGGCCGTCGATATTCGGCGATGGCCGACCCGGTTGGCATATCGAATGCTCGGCCATGTGCCGCGAAGTGCTTGGCGAACAGATCGACATTCACGGCGGTGGTTGGGATTTGCAGTTTCCGCATCACGAAAATGAAATCGCGCAAAGTGAAGGCGTGTTCGAAAAAAATTCCGGTAAGGCATTTGCGCGCTACTGGATGCACGCAGCGTTTCTGAATGTCGACGAAGAAAAAATGTCGAAGTCAGTCGGCAACTTCTTCACGCTGCGCGAGGTGCTGAACAAACTCGACGCCGATCATGGTGAAAGACAGGGAGCCGAGACTGTTCGATTCTTCCTGATGCGCGGCCACTATCGCAGCGAAATCAACTACTCGTGGGATACGCTCGAAGACGCGCGTCAAACGCTGCTCGGTTTTTACATCGCGCTCAAAGATACGCCGCCGGCCGCCGTGACGCTCGATTGGAATGAGCCTTACGCCAAGCGATTTCGTGCCGCGATGGAAGACGACTTCGATACGCCGGCCGCGTTCGCGGTGTTGCATGAGTTGCGACGCGAGTTGAACCGCAGCAACGCGCCGCAGATGGCGGGGTTGTTGAAAGCGTTGGGTGGCACGATTGGGTTGTTGCAGGATCCACCCGATGCGTTTGTGCAGGGTGCCAGCGCAAACGCGGAATTCGACATCGATGCGTTGGTTGGTGAGCGCAACGCCGCGAAGCAAAACAAGGATTTCACCCGCGCCGATGCCATTCGCCAGCAACTCGACGCCGTCGGCATTGTGCTCGAAGACAAGCCGGGTGGCGTGACCGAGTGGCGACGAAAGTAGTATCCGAAACTTGAAAGTCGCCTATTGGCGCGGTGTTTGAGCACCGCTGTAAGTGCGCACCAATATTGGCGTTTTGCGATTTTTCTCGCGTGCTTGAGCGACGCTGCCGTTCGCGACGACACCCCATCCCGGCCTTCCCCTGCGGTGGCAGGGGAAGGGGGGCGATCCACGACGACTGGTCTGGCTCCTCCTCGAAACGGGGGAACGTTGGGATGCCTTCGCGTTGGCACTGCGCGTCGTCAGTCGGCTCCTTCCCCCGAAACGGGGGAAGCTTGGCCTGTCCTGAGCTTGCCGAAGGAGGATGGGGGACGGCGGCCAACGTGACCGTCAACCATCAGCCAAACGCGTTCAATCCGGTCTGCGCGCGCCCCAAAATCAGCGCGTGCACGTCGTGCGTGCCTTCGTAGGTATTCACCGCCTCGAGATTCATCACATGGCGAATGACGTGATACTCGTCGGCGATACCGTTGCCGCCGTGCATGTCGCGTGCGACGCGGGCGATGTCGAGCGCCTTGCCGCAGTTGTTGCGCTTCATCAGCGACATCATCTCCGGCGTGGCGCGACCTTCGTCCATCAAGCGACCGAGGCGCAATGCGCCTTGCAGCCCGAGCGTGATTTCGGTTTGCATGTCGGCAAGTTTTTTCTGTACCAACTGTGTGGCCGCGAGCGGTTTGCCGAACATCATGCGATCGAGCGTGTACTGCCGCGCCTGCATCCAGCAAAATTCCGCCGCACCCATTGCACCCCAACTGATGCCGTAGCGCGCTTTGTTCAGGCAGCCAAACGGGCCTTTGAGCCCCTTCACATTCGGCAGCAGGTTTTCAATCGGCACGAACACCTGATCCATGACGATCTCACCCGTGACCGACGCGCGCAGTGAAAACTTGCCGTTGATCTTGGGCGCTGATAATCCTTTCATGCCTTTTTCGAGCACAAAGCCGCGAATGGCGTCGCCGTCTGACGTATCTTTCGCCCAGACAATGAACACATCCGCAATCGGCGAATTGGTAATCCACATTTTTGCCCCATGCACCAGGTAGCCACCATCGACTTTGGTCGCGCGGGTAATCATCGACGACGGGTCAGAGCCCGCGCCAGGTTCGGTCAGCCCAAAACAGCCGATCAGTTCGCCGGTGGCGAGTCGGGGCAGCCATTTTTGCCGCTGCGCGTCGGTGCCATAGGCGTGAATCGGATGCATGACCAGCGAGGATTGCACACTCATCGCGGAACGATAACCGGAGTCAACCCGCTCGACTTCGCGTGCGACCAGACCGTAGCAGACGTAATTGACGCCCGCGCAGCCATAACCCTCGATGGTGGCACCCAACAGGCCAAGTGCGCCCATTTCGTTCATGATCTCGCGATCAAATACTTCGTTGCGATTGGCCAGCAACACCCGCGGCATCAGTTTTTCTTGGCAATAGGCGTGCGCCTGATCGCGCACCATGCGCTCGTCATCACTCAATTGGTCATCAAGCAGGAGTGCGTCCTCCCACTTGAATGTGGCGTTTAGATCGTTGGGCTTCATGGTGTGCTCCAATGGGAATACTTAGTGGCGGGCCACAGCAAATTGCGTAAGTCGTCGTAAAGAAATAATCGTATCAAATTTCGCAGTGAGCGCCCATGGATGGCTCTGGGTGCCTTCGCTGGAACGACGGTGCCAAGCATGGGCATCATGCGTAGCATCAAATATCACGAGTTGATACCTTTAATTATTTCCAGCGACTTAGTGTATTAAGTGCAAGCTGCATTATCCGAATGCATTGACTTGGGGGTATGGGCCGACTCAGCACTGCCCGAGGTAGAAGCGTTTGGCGCAGACCGCTTCGTATCGCGCGTTGCCGCCGATCGCGACTTGCGCGCCTTCGGTGACGCGATGACCGTCAGCGTCGAGTCGCACATTCATCGTCGCTTTGCGGCCACAGCGGCAGATGGTTTTCAGCTCTTCCAGATCGTCCGCCAAGGTCAGGAGCGACTTTGAGCCCGGGAACGGCTGGCCCTGAAAGTCGCTTCGAAGACCGTAACAAATCACCGGCGTGGCCGTGGTGTGCGCCAGCCGATGCAGCTGCGTCACCTGATGCTCGGTCAGGAATTGCGCCTCGTCAATGAGAATGCATGACGGTCGCTGGCGAGATGCGTAAATGGCTTCAAAATCCGTCTCGTCGTCAAACGTTTCGGCTGCGCGCGTCACGCCGAGTCGTGACGTAACGTTTCCGACGCCGTAGCGATCATCGACCTTAGCGGTAAACAGATCAACTGTCTGACTACGCTCTTCGTAGTTGTAGGCGATTTGCAATAGCGCCGTGGATTTGCCGGCGTTCATGGCGGCGAAGCGAAAGTAGAGTTTGGCCAATTTCGGTCATCAGATGGGTTGCGGAACCGCAAGTTTAACGGTGTCGCAGACGATGCGGTGAGCCAAGCCGCTACATCGTTCTGACAACGCCGACCACCAAGCCTTCGATGTCGAGCTCATGCTTCGACAAATCAACTACGATCGGCAGAAAATCCGGGTTTTCTGCGATGAGATACGCCAGTTTGCCCTTGAGTTTGAGGCGCTTGACCGTCGCATCACCGTTGACGCGCGCGACCACGATCTGACCGGTGCGCGCATTCGGCGTCTTGTGTACGGCCAGCCAATCGCCGTCCATGATGCCGACGTCTTTCATGCTCATGCCCTTGACCTGTAACAGATAGTCGGCACGCGGTTTGAACATCAGCGGGCTAACAGGGTAACGACCAACGATATTTTCCTGCGCCAGGATCGGCGCTCCCGCAGCGACCTTGCCGATCAAGGGCAGTCCGAATTCTTCGTCGTTGGCCGCGTCGTCCTCGCCGAGAATGCGAATGCCGCGCGACGAACCGGGCATCATTTCGATGGCACCCTTGCGTTCGAGAGTGCGAAGGTGTTCCTCGGCGGCGTTGGGCGAGCGAAAGCCGAGTGCGGCGCAAATTTCCGCTCGCGTCGGTGGCATGCCGTTTTCCGCGATCCATTGCTTGAGGAAATCGAGAATTTCTTGCTGGCGTACCGTTAAATTATCCATAACTGGGTTTTTATACAGTTTCATTGAATATTGCAAGTGTTTTTTTATGGTCGGATGCGTGCCGATCCGGCCGCTCAACCTACAGGGCACCCTACAGAGGATCCCCGCGACGATGCGCAGTCGATGAAAGGCGGCTTTTATCTGCAAGAATGCGATGGAGCCGCCATCGGCGACGAGATCAGGATTTGATATGCATTTGCTTCACAAGTTAGCGCTCATCGGGTATGTGTCAGGTGTTTTTGCGCTGGCAGAGGCGCAGAACCCGGCCGCGTTGACCGCAGGGCCGATGGTCGGCGCGACCGCCATGCGACAGGCCAAGATCTGGATGCAAGCCAACGCTGTCGGCAGCGCGCAGATTGAATACTGGGAAATCGGTGGCGCAACGGGTGCCATCGGTCGCAGCAAAAGCGCGGCCGTCAAACTGAGCGAAGAGACCGATTTCACCGCGCAATTCACACTCGGTTTACTTGAGCCCGGCCGCAACTACGGCTATCGCGTGCTGATCGATGGGCGCGAGCAAAAAGTACCGCAATCGCTTGCCTTCAAGACGCAAGCGCTGTGGCAATTTCGCACGGACGCGCCCGACTGGAAGCTGGTATTCGGCAGCTGTGTGTTTGCCAACGAACCCTTGTACGATCGCCCGGGCCGCCCCTACGGCGGGCCGCCCCAAGCCAAGCGCATTTTCGATTCGATGGCGCGCCAGCAGCCGGATCTGACGTTGTGGGGTGGCGATTACCTATATTTTCGCGAGGTCGATGAAGACAGCGAACTCGGCCTGCGCTATCGCTGGCGCTATGACCGCGGCACGCCCGAGCAGCAGACGCTATTGCGCACCGGGTCACACATCGCGATTTGGGACGACCACGAATTCGGGCCGAACGATTCCAACTCGAGCTATCGCTTGAAGGGCGAAGCGCTGGCGCTGTTCAAGCGCTACTGGGCCAATCCGAGCTATGGGCTACCCGAGACACCGGGCACCTTCACCACCCACCGATTCAACGATGCTGAATTTTTTCTGCTCGATAACCGTTACTACCGCGATAGCGACATGCTGCAAGCCAAGGACAAGACCAAACTTGGCGCCGCGCAATTGCGCTGGCTGAAAAACGCGCTGCTGGCGTCCGTCTCGCCGGTGAAAATTATCGTCGCGGGCAGCCAAATCACGAACGAGGTCAACAAGTTCGAGGGCTGGCAGCGGTTTCCCGAGGAGCGCGCCGACATCCTGAAATTCTTGGATGATCACAAAATCAATGGTGTCGTCCTGCTGACGGGTGATCGACATTTCACCGAACTACTCAAAACTGATCGCCCCGGCAACTATCCGCTCTATGAGCTGACGTGTTCGGCATTGCTATCGGGGGTGCCGTCATCCATTGAGGCTGAGCGCGCCAACAAGCAAATCGTGGCGGGAACGTTCGTGGACCAGCGAAACTTTTGCAGCATCGATTTTGTCGGCGCGCGCGCTGATCGCAAGTTGACCATTCGCAGTTTTTCGACTGACGGCGAGAAGCTTTGGGAGCGTGAAATCAAGCTCAGTGAACTGCAGTCGACGCGCTAGCGACGGCGGCGCGTGGCGAGGCCGCCGCCGAGCAATATCACCGCCATCGCCCAGAACAGCGGCGCCAATCCGAACGCCGCGCCCACTGCGCCGAACAACAACGGCATGGTCAACTGCGAGGCATTGATGAGCGTCGTGCGCAGGCCAAGTGCTTCGCCCGCACGCCCGGCGGGTGCAGTTTCGTGAAGCAACGTCAGTACCATCGGCTGCGGCGCGCCGAGGCCGAGCCCGAGTACAAACATCAGCACCATCAATAGCCCCAAGTGCTGAGTAAACGGAATCAGCGCAAAACTTGATCCGGCGACCAACAGCGCGCCCTTCAACAGCGTCCACGGCCGCACGTGTTGTACGATGAACGGCATGGCCAGACGCACCGCAAAAGTCGCCGCAGCGAAGGCACCCATGACAATGCCGATTTGCGATGCCGACAGCCCAATGTGCACGCCGTGCAATGGAATGGCAAATCCGTAAACGTCCCACGCCAGCGTCAACAGCGCCATGACGACAAACAAGCGTCGCAGCTGTGCGTCTTTTAGCAAGTCGAGTACGCGACCACTGGGTGCCTGCGCCTGGCTAACGTGCGGACGATGCATCGGCAACAGTCTGAGTGAAAGCGCGGCGATGGGCAGCACCGTGAACAGGGAAAGAATCAAGAAGGTGGTGCGGTGGCCCAAGGTATCAATCGCCACGCCAGACAAAATCGGCGCGATAAACGTTGAGGTTGAAAAACCGAGTGCGACATAACTGAAATTGACCGGTCGATCCTCTGGCGCGCTCATTTCGCCGACGGCGTGATACGCCGCGACGTTGATGAGCATGAATCCGACACCGACCACCACGCTGGTGAAGTAGAGCGCCCAGATCGACGGCCAGACAAACGGGGCAAAGGTGCCGATGCCAACCAAGATCGAGCCTAAGCGAAATGGCTTTTCGACGCCGATGCGATCCATCCAGCGTCCTGCGGCGACGGCTAGAAACGCGGGCAGCAACGCATACAGGGATATCAACAATCCGATGGTAAAAGCCGAAGAATGCTGGCTGACGGCAAACAAGGTAACCGTGATGCGACTGCCGAGTGCGGCGATGTGATTCAGGGTCAGTAAAATGATAATTAGCGGGAGCGGCTTCAACTCAACACCGTACCTTTGCATCGTCGATCACCATCGCTGCGCCGCGCTCGGCAATCATGAGCGTTGGCGAATTAGTGTTGCCCGAGGTGATGGTCGGCATGATCGAGGCATCGATGATGCGCAGGCCACCGATGCCGCGCACGCGAAGACGTGAATCGACAACAGCACTGGCATCGTCAGCGCGACCCATCTTGCAGCTACCGACCGGATGAAAGATGGTGGTGCCGATATTGCCGGCTGCGTCGAGTAACGCCTCATCGGTCTGAAATGCCGTGCCCGGCATGAATTCCTGCGGTCGCAAATGCGCCAACGCCGGCGCGGCAGCGATGCGTCGCGTGAGTTTGAGGGCGTCGACGGCGATACGTTGATCGACTTTCGTCGACAGGTAATTGAGTGTGATGGCGGGGGCAGCAGTGGCGTCATCGCGCTTGAGCCTGACATGGCCACGCGAGGTCGGACGCAAGTTGCACACGCTCATGGTAATGGCTGGAAACGTATGCAACGGCTCGCCGAATTTGTCCAGCGAAAGTGGTTGCACGTGATATTGCAGATTCGCGCTCGTTTGCGTCGGATCTGACTTGGCAAATGCACCGAGTTGCGACGGCGCCATGGTCAAGGGGCCGCGGCGCAACAACGCAAACTGTGCGGCCATGTGCAATTTGCCGCGCCAGGTGTGATACCACTCATTCAAGGTGCGAATGCCGTGCACTTTGTAGGCCAGCCGCATTTGCAGGTGATCCTGCAAGTTTTCACCCACGCCCGGCAGATCGTGTACCACAGCGATGCCGAGTGGATGCAAGTGTGCGGCATTGCCGACCCCGGACAACTGCAATAGTTGCGGCGTGTTGATTGCGCCACTGGCCAGCAACACCTCACACGTTGCTGCGGCGAAATGTTTTTCCCCATTGCGCAGATATTCGACACCGACCGCGCGTTGATGCTCACCGTCGCCGACGATGCAAATCTTGGTGGCCAGCGCCTTGGTCAGCACCGTCAGATTGGCGCGTGCCTTCACTGGCCGCAAAAACGCCTTGGCGCAACTCCACCGCGTGCCCATGCGCTGGTTGACTTGAAACCATGCGCTACCAGTATTGTCGCCGCCATTGAAGTCAGCGGTTGGCGCGATGCCGCATTCGGCCGCCGCTGCCTGCCATGCGTGCAGTACATCCCAATCAAGTCGCTGCTCTTCGACGCGCCATTCGCCCGCTGCGCCGTGCAAGTCAGAATTGCCGGCGAAGTGGTTCTCAGACTGTTTGAACACTGGAAACACATTGCGCCACGCCCAACCGGTGTCACCCGTCAGTGCCGCCCATTCATCGTAGTCGCGTGCCTGACCACGCATGTAGATCATGGCGTTGATGGACGACGAGCCGCCGAGCGTCTTGCCACGCGGATAGGCGATGCTGCGGCCGTTCAGACGCGCTTCCACTTCGGTCTTGTAACACCAATCCGTGCGCGGATTGCCGATGCAAAACAGATAGCCGACCGGGATATGTATCCACATCCAGTCGTCCACGCCACCGGCTTCGAGCAGCAGTACGCGCTTGGACGCATCCGCCGACAATCGATTGGCGAGTACGCAGCCTGCGGTACCGGCGCCGACGATGACGTAATCGTAGGTTGAAAGGAAGTGGGGCGGATTCGGCGGCATGAGGGCTCGGAAACGGCGTATTCCCGACTAG